>CAYFVA010000217.1:0-1110 GCA_964346265.1 uncultured Desulfobacterales bacterium | reverse complement strand
TCCTCCAGGATTTTCAGCACCCTCAGGATCTTCCGTTCTTTGAGCTGCGGCTCGATGCCCCCCCGGATCATCTGGAAAATCTGCCCGAAAAATTCCACTTCCCTGATCCCGCCCGGGCCGAGCTTGATGTTGTGTTTGAGGGTTTCGTTCCTGGTCTGAAGGGAAATGCGCTTTTTCATATCCCGGAACGATTCGAACGTGCCGTAATCAAAGTAGCGCCTGTACACGAACGCATCCAGGTTTTTGAGAAGCCGCTGTCCCTCGTTTATGTCCCCGGCCGCAGCCCGCGCCTTGATCATGGCGTACCGTTCCCATTCACGGCCCTGGGACTGGTAGTAATGCTCGAAACCGGTGCGGTTCATGACAATCGGTCCGGTGGCCCCGAAAGGACGCAGCCTTGTGTCCACCCGGAAAAAATTGGCTCCCTGGGCACCGGGATCAAAAAATTTCAGGAAACTTCTGGCAAGTTTTGTGAAAAACTTTTCGTTTTCCACCGGCCGGTCCCCGTCCGTGGTGCCGTCTCTGCCGTACACGAAGATCAGATCGATATCCGAGGAGAAGTTGAGTTCTTTCGCACCGAGTTTGCCCATGCCGAGGACGATCAGCTCCTGTTTTCTTCCCTGTTTGTCCGCAGGAATGCCGTGGACCGTGCAGAGCTTTTCGTAAAAGAACCTCTGCACGGTGTCGATGCAGGCGTCGGCAAATTCGGAAAGATCGCGCAGGGTTTCCTCCAAAAGCGACTTTCCGCAAAGATCCCGCCAGGCGATCCGGATCATTTCATAGATTCTGCATTTCAAAAGCGCCTGCTTGAACTGCGCCTCTCCCATGTCGTTTGAAACGGTTGCGCCGACCTTTGTTTTATACGTTCCCGGTTCATACCGTTTTTCCAGGTCCCCTGACCGGCACAACTCGTAGAAAAGATCGGGATACGCAGCCGCACCGGACGCGACAAACTCGCTGAAATAGAAGACGTTCACAAGTTCGGCCCAAAAGGCGTCATCCATCGTCAGGGAAAAGCCGCTTGATTCCGCCGCCTCCAGATAGTGATCCAGCCTTGCCTTGACCCGTTCCCGGGCCTCTTTTCCGATGGACGGAAGAACTGCTTCAATG
>CAYFVA010000216.1:2529-4362 GCA_964346265.1 uncultured Desulfobacterales bacterium | reverse complement strand
TCCAGAAGGGTATCCGTAAATTTTTCCATCAGCAGATTTCCTCGACTCCGATTCAATGATACATTTTTGTATCATGTGTACTCCTTTTTTTCAAAACTTTCAACACCTGTATACTCACGGACCCAAATTTTTGCACCGGCTGTATCAATACCGCCGGTGCAAAACACTCCCCCAAAACACAAAAAGCGCTCTTGACAAATCAAAAGCGCTTTTCATACATACAATTTTTTTATGAAAGGGCAACGATGTTCATCATGAAGAAACCGAAGAGAACCCTTTACGCTCTTCATGATACTCTTTCATGTTTTCAGGATTATACAGTCTTTGGGGCAATTGGCAACCGCCTGATCGAGAGCAGCCGGATCACTGCATCCATTGTCATCCACTTCGATATATCCGGCATCATTGAGTGTGAAAATCTGCGGTGCGAGTTCCGTGCATACCCCGCAGAGGATGCACGCCTCCATTTCAATTTCAGCGGTACGGCATGCATCAAGTTCTTTCATACTTCTTTGAACTCCCCTTTTCTGATATGAGCCTGCTTCTCTTTTTCTGCAAGAGCCAAAAGCCTGTACCCGGTATCCAGGAGTATGCCGTAAAGAACACCGCACCCCGGATCTTCTCTGTGTTCCTGGCCTTGTTCAGCCAGCCGGATCATCTCGACTGCAAGTTCGATGGTCCTGACGATGTTTTTGTCACACTCTTTTTCCAGCATACCCGCCAACCTTAAAGGGAAGTAAAATTTGTCCGTTTTCAGGCATTTAAACGCTTTTTCAGCCAATCCCTGATATTTCCGTCCACGGCAAAAACCCCCTTGTGCTTTCCTGAAGAATTTATGAATTCGGATTCCAGTTCACCCGGAAGACGAAAGGATGAAAGCTCTTCCGAATCAAACCCTACCCTTCTTATCAGCCTGACCACGGGATACTCCCCCCAGTTATCAATCACGAAATATACGGTTTGGTTGTTGCTGTCCCTGGAGTTGTAGTATGAATCGGAGCGCAAAGGTCCCCATTCGAGATGGAGACTGATCGCCTCTTCCGGGGTCATTTTCCAGTCCACCGAATTGATAATGTCATAGTCGTTTTTCAGTTCATCAATACGCATTTTATTCCTCCTTACGGTCTGTCACAATCCGTGCGATGGAAGTGCGCCTGAAATGCCAGCCGTTGAATATATCTATTACGCTGCCGTCTGATTCCAAAAGATGAAGCGGAATCGAGTTCGGGTCCACCCCCATGTTCAGCACCGCCCTTGCCGCAAACCCTCTCTTCACTGCATCATCGGCCCCGAGAAAGGGGGTAATGAGATGCAGAAGATTATCCGGGTCATACGGCATGACTTTTTCCACAAGCGTCCCGATTCCCCACAGCACACCCGTCTGAAGGGCTTCATGCTCCAGGTAGTTCCCATCCGGGTCCAGATACGACACCAGAATCGAACCGAACTCCAGCCCCATGCGTTCACAGTTCATCATCACTTCCCCCATTGCTTCAGGTGCGCCCCATCCCATTCCACCTGATTCTTCATTTAAATACCACATCAGCTTTCTCATCAATATTCTGACCCGTTCTATCGCCACCGGCTCGGTCCGGGCGGCGACGGCACCAAGCAGAGAGATGCTCCTGAACTTCACAAGTTCAGACGGATGGTAGAACTGAGAAAAGATCGGACCGGTCAACTGCTCTAAAGAGTACGGCCGTGTGAATGCCAGAACAGCCTCTCGTTCCGATGCTGCCAGCATTTTTTGAAGCTCTTTTCTCAATTGTCTCGCCTTTACTCTTGCCATTGTTCTCCCGGTGCAGCGCATGTTCCTGTAAACAGCGCTGAAAT
>CAYFVA010000216.1:0-2429 GCA_964346265.1 uncultured Desulfobacterales bacterium | reverse complement strand
GACCTTGACCTGGAAGAAGCCTATTGACAAATGAACGATTCAATCTAACATTTTATGGAGTAAAACTGATAAGGAGTCATCATGAATATTGACAGAATCATATTTGCATTTGCCGGCTCATTGATATTGATCAGCCTTTGCTTAGGGGTGTTCCACTCGTTATACTGGCTGTGGCTTACCGCCTTTGTCGGAGCGAACCTTCTGCAGTCCGCCTTTTCCGGGTTCTGCCCGCTTGCGGTCATCCTAAAGGCGTTCAACGTCAAATCCGGCAATGCATTTTAAATCGTTGCAAACCCCCCGTCTTCGGGCGGGGACAATATCCAACCGGAAAAAAGAGTACAAGGAGCAGATTATGGACAAGTATGTGTGCGATCTTTGCGGCTATGTGTATGACCCGGCAAAAGGAGATCCGGACAACGGAATCGATCCGGGAACAAGTTTTGAAGACCTGCCGGACGACTGGGAATGCCCGGTCTGCGGCGCTTCAAAGGACGATTTTTCAAAAGAATAGAACAAAAGCCGGCGCCGGGCCCTGCACCTTTCACGGGCCCGGCGTTTTTCATTGAAAGGTGTTGACGAAATTGTCCGCCATTCGCAGGGAATCCAGATAGATATCCAGCATCTTCTCCTCTTTTACCTTCAGTCTTGTGCAGAAATGATGCGCCTTTTTCAAAAACCCCCGCTCGAACAGCTTGATGATGAACAGAAGATTGGAAAAAGCGGTGTCTTTGCGCAACAGGGCATTGTTGATTTTGTCGGAAAACGGAAGCTGGGTCACCAGATCCTCCATCCGGATGCCGAGCATGGCGTCCACGCTGGAAAAAAGTCCCAGGGTAAACAGTTCGTCCCGGGAGAATTTCATGTTCAGCAGCTCCCCCGCCTCTTCAGCCATCCGCGCCCTTGAAATCGACACTTTGATCAGCTCATCTGCTTTTCCTTTGGCGATATCCGCTGCAAACAGCATCAGAACAAACCGCTTGACCCGATCCTGGCCCAGCAAAACCACCGCATCCCGCACCGAATCGATCCGGGACATTCGCCTGTAATAGGCGGAATTCACCAGCCGCAACAGCCGCAGTGAAACCGCCACATCATTCTGTATAGCGCTTGTGACCTTTGAAAAATCCGCATCTTCCATAGATATTTCTGATATCATCCGGAACAGGTTGTTTTCGGAAATCGGGATGGTCCGGCTTTTCAGCAATCTCGGCCGTGCAAAGAAAAATCCCTGGAAAAAGGAGAACCCCAGTTCCCTGGCCTGTTCAAACTGCTCATAAGTTTCAATCTTTTCAGCCACAAACTTCAAACCCGGATACGGTTTCAATCGCTCCAGGGTGGCCTCGATTTCGGTCAGAGACAGGAGCTTGAAATCCAGCTTGATCATGTCCGCAGCTTCCACCAGGGGTTCGAGTCCGTCCAGAAAAACGAAATCGTCCAGAACGATTTTATATCCATCCTTTTTCAGCCGCCGGATGGAATCGAGAACTTCTTCACTGGGCATTACATTCTCAAGAACTTCCACCACGATCTGTTCTCTGGGAAGAAAACGGGGAGCCATGTTGATGATCAGATTCTGGGGAAAATTGATGAAGGCCGTTTTCCCGGCCGTGATCTCTTTGAATCCGCTCGCCAGGAACGTATCCGCAATAATCCGGAATGTGGCCTTATCCCCTTCCACGTCAGGGAATTCGTCTTCAATACCGTTTCTGAAAAGAATCTCGTAGGCTACGGTCCTCTCTTTTTCATCCAGAATCGGCTGGCGTGCAACAAATGAATTCATCCGCTCTCGTATTTCCTGTATTTATAATACTACCGAGACACCCTAGACAAATTTTCAATGATTGTAAACACTTTTTTTTACCGTTTGATACCGGTATTTCATCAATCGGTCTTTTTTCCGGCCTTTTTCTCCACCCGGCCTACGATCCAGGATGCAACCGCCTCTTTGGAACGGGACCCTGCCTGGTCTTTGACCACGTTCATGGGAATTTCCGCCCGGGCCATCGTCTTGTGCCCGCCTGCGGATCCGAACTTGCCGAACGCTTCACCAGCAGCCTTTCCGGCGCTTTTTCTCAATCCATCGTTCCGGAGGACAATAACGAGATTTTTATCAAAAATTCCCGATACAATGCTCCAGTTCACCCCGGCCACACCCAGGAAAAAATCCGCCGCTATCACGATCTCGTCACAGTTGTCCACCCGTCCGGCATGGGAGAACAGCCTGCTTTTTGTAAGAATCCGACCTTTGATGGCCCCGGCGATAAAATCAAGATCCTTTTCCGTGACCACCGCCCGCTCCACTTTGGTGACAAGATTGATGCTGGCAAACTTGTACAGATACTGGAATGCCTTGACATCCTTCAGGCCGGCCTGTCTTGTGAAATCGGCCGTATCCGTTTTGATGCCCAGAAGAAGAGCGGCGGCAAGAC
>CAYFVA010000215.1:0-4364 GCA_964346265.1 uncultured Desulfobacterales bacterium | reverse complement strand
CCAAATTCGAAAACGCCGCATCCACAAAAATGGTGCATATCACCGAATTCACCGCCGACCTGATCAAACACGGGAAACTCGAACTGGACAAGAGCAGAAACAGCAACCGGATCATGACATTCCATGATTCATGCAACCCGTCAAGGGGAATGGGCCTGCTCGATGAACCGAGATACGTCATCCAGAACGTCTGTGACAATTTCTACGAGATGCCGGAAAACACCATACGGGAAAAAACCTTCTGCTGCGGTTCAGGCGCCGGACTCAACGCGGGCGAGAACATCGAGCTGAGAATGGCGGGCGGATTTCCCCGTGCCAACGCAGTGAAATTCGTCCATGAGAAATTCGGGGTCAACAGCCTCGGGACCATATGCGCCATCGACAGGGCCGCCCTCCCGACACTCATGGAATACTGGGTGCCGGATGTGGACGTCATCGGCATACATGAACTGGTCGGGAATGCACTGATTCTGCCGGGTGAGCAGGAACGGGAGACCGACCTGAGATTCGAACCGCTACCAGGCAAGGAGGAAGAAGATGAGTAAAAACGCCATTATTACGGGTCTTGCGGTATTTGTCATTCTTGCCCTTTTCCCTTTCTGGATCAACCTTGCCGGAACCGATGCCGCCCCTGATCCGAAACTTCTGGGCAAAGCCAAAGAACAGGAGAAATGCGTTCTCGACAAATACGACATGCGGGCCAACCACATGTCTCTTCTGGACGAATGGAGAGACACGGTGGTACGGGACGCAGACCGGCTGTACACGAACACCGACGGCAAGGAGTTTCACATGAGCCTTTCCACCGGGGAACAGTCGTGTCTCGGCTGCCATAAAGACAAAGCCAAATTTTGTGATGAATGCCATACTTATGCATCGGTTGATCCCTACTGCTGGGATTGCCATACAGACCCCAAGGAGATTCAATGATGAAAAAGAGCAGAAGAAGCTTTCTCAAAGTGGCGGGAATTTCCGCCCTGGGTATCGGAGCTGCTCCGGCAATCAGCCTTTCCTCCTCTGCATCTGGTTCAAACGGCACCTCCCATGCAGTCACGAGCCAACGCAAAGAAGCGCTTTCTGCAAAGCGTTGGGGCATGGTGATCGATACCCGGAAATTGACGGACGATGTGGCGGAAAAAATTGTGGAAGCCTGCCATACACAGCACAACGTGCCGGATTTCAACCACGACCCGGACGAGGAAGAGTTCCCTGACACCCGGCCGGTCAACCATGACCAGGAAATCAAATGGATCTGGGAGGAACATTTCCACAATGCATTCCCGGACAAAGAGGATGAATTTCTGGCCAAAAAGTTCCGGAACCTTCCGTTTCTCGTCACATGCAACCACTGCCTTCACGCACCCTGCGTTAAAGCATGCCCGACCCAGGCCACGTTCAAACGGGAGGACGGAATCGTCCTGATGGACTTTCACAGGTGCATCGGCTGCCGGTTCTGCATGGCGGCCTGCCCGTTCGGCTCCAGAAGTTTCAATTTCAGGGACCCCAGGCCGTTCATCGAAGAAGTGGACCCGGATTTTCCCACAAGATCAAAAGGTGTGGTGGAAAAATGCAATCTCTGCGCGGAACGCCTTGCCCAGGGGAAACAGCCCCACTGCGTGGAGGCATCCGAAGGAGCGATCGTTGTCGGTGACCTTGAAGATCCGAAGTCGGATATACGGAAACTTCTCGGCGAAAACTACACAATCAGACGTAAACAGGTGCTCGGTACAGAGCCTTCTGTTTACTATATCATGTAAGAGAGGCGGGTTATGCTTGAAATAGCTATTAAAGGAAGCAAAAAGTACTGGATATGGCTGGCTGCTTTGCTCGCCGTAATGGCGGCGGGGTTTGCCGTTTATCTGGACCAGTTTTTCAACGGACTGATGATCACCGGCATGAGCCGGGATGTATCATGGGGATTCTACATCGCCAACTTTACGTTCCTTGTGGGTGTGGCTGCCGGAGGCGTGATGGTGGTGATTCCCTATTACCTGCACGACTATGAAAAATTCCACAGGATTACCATCCTCGGGGAGTTCCTTGCAATCGCCTCCCTGATCATGTGTCTTTTGTTCATCATCGTGGATCTCGGGCAGCCCGTACGGATGCTCAACGTGCTGCTGTACCCCACCCCGCATTCGATGCTGTTCTACGACATGATCGTGCTCAACGGGTACCTTCTGCTGAACATCATCATCGGATGGAAGGTGCTTGAGGCGGAACGAAACCAGATCCGGCCGCCGGAATGGACCAAGCCTTTGATCTATCTTTCGATTCCGTTCGCCATCGGCATCCACACGGTTACTGCGTACCTGTACTGCGGTCTGCCTGGACGGCATTTCTGGCTGACTGCGATTCTGGCCCCCCGGTTTCTGGCGTCCGCGTTTGCAGCAGGTCCTGCATTTCTGATCCTTCTTTGTTATCTGGTCCGCAGATTCACTACGTTCGACCCGGGCTGGGAAGCGATGCAGACACTGGCCAAAATCGTATGCTATGCCATCATCGCCAATATATTCTTTTTCATGTGCGAGTTTTTTGTGGCCTATTACAGCAATATTCCCGGCCATGAGACGCATATCGGGTATCTCTTTTTCGGGTATCACGGCTACAACGCCCTTGTGCCATGGATGTGGACGTCCATCATCCTGATGGTCCTGGGCGGTATTTTCCTTTTGATCCCGGACTTGAGAAACAACAAGGTGCTCTTGCCGGTAACCTGTGTCATGATATTCGCCGGCACATGGATCGACAAGGGAATGGGCATGATTTCAGGCGGATTCGTTCCATCTCCGCTGCACCATGTCACCGAGTATATGCCCACCGGCAAAGAGATTGTGATTACGCTCGCCGTTTGGGCCACCGGGCTGTTCATCCTGACCATCCTCTTCAAGATTGCCACCACCGTGAAAGAGGAAGTCAGGGGATAAATTCCAGCCTCAAACAGTCAGATTGAAAGTGAAAACGGGGGGATTGCCGGCGGGTGGTCCCCCCTATTTACTTATGAAACCGAACGATTCAGACTATACCCATCCGCCCTTTGCCGGTCCTGTTGAAAATCTAAAAGACCGGTTTCTTGCAGCTGTTTTTTCAAAGGATGCAATGGAAACGGAACACGCGCTTTCCGATATCCTCGATTTTACGGAAAAACACACAGAATTTACTGAAAACGATCAGAAAGGGCTGTACCAGATCAAGACCGCAATCGAAAGACTGACCCACCCCATCCCCGGTTTGCTTTCAGAATCGGCCGCCGACTGCGGAAGACGTCTGGACCGGATTCTCAAGGACCTGGCCCGTTCTGAAACAAAACACCCCGCATCCATTGATTTTTCATTGTGGAAATCCATGACAGGCCTTGATGAAGAGAAGCTGGACCATTTCCTTACTTGTCTTATCACTTTTCAGCTCACCTCAGGCTGCGGCAATTTCTGCAGGCGGTGCAACGAATGGGCGCTTCCCGGACCGAGAAAGCATTTTTCTAAAACCGCTGTTCTTGAACTTGCCGCCCGGCTAAAAAAGAGGAACAATCCGGATTTCGCCCTGTACTGCGCATCCGATCCCCTGGACTGGGAGGATGGTCCCCATACCATTGTCACCTTGATGGAACAATTGCGGGAAAACGGTTGCCTTCCCTCTTTCGGCCTTCTGACCAAAGTACCCAGAGGCAGGGAGATTCTTCTTGCCGACCTGGCTTGCAAGGGGTTTGACGTATCCGTCAGCGTTACCGCCGGAAACCGGGCCCGCATCCGCCGTATCGAAAAGGACCACGCCCTTTCCCTTTCCCTGCAGCATGACACCGAAGACCTTGTGATCTCCTCCCGCCTTGACGAGGATTTTGAATCGGTCAAACCTTCGATAACCGATTCCTACGGCACGGAAATCACCCCGGACGGCGCTTTTATCGTCATCCCGGCATTCACCAGCGCCCTTAACCTTACCGGGCAAAGACGGATTCCCGTGGACGGCACCACCCGGTTTTTCCCGGAACAGATGGCAGGAAGAGACGGCCTGCGCGTGGAATATTTCAAACCGCTTCAGGCTGTCCGGGCGGATGGCCGGCCTTTCATTCTCCACCGCCTGCTGGAGACCCAGGTGGAAAACCTCCTTCTGGATACAGGCGGCGAGGAACTGACACCCCCCGGCCCCAGCAGCCTTGAAACCTTTTTTCAAACCTTTGAGCGAAAAGCGGTTGAAAAAAGAAAACACTCGCTTCCTTCGGTCCTCAAACGGCTCCAAAAGACCTGCTCTCCGGATGAATACCAGAGAAAAGCCGCTGCATACCAGGACTTTTGCGACCCGGAGCTTGTCCGAAAGGCCCGGATCAGCGCCTTTTCCTTTTTCCTTCAATCCGTGCGGGACTATGC
>CAYFVA010000214.1:0-4383 GCA_964346265.1 uncultured Desulfobacterales bacterium | reverse complement strand
TGACCTATCTCAAACTTTTTTTCTCCGCCTTTTTCTGGGGCGGCACATTTGTGGCCGCAAGGGTCCTGGCACAGCACATCGGGCCTTTTTCCGCCGCATTTATCCGGTTTTCCATTGCATCGGTCCTGTTGGTTTTGATCACGGTCCGGGTGGAAAAACGGTTTCCGCTTCCCACCCGGAAAAACATAGGGCCGGTTCTGATTCTCGGGCTCACCGGGATTTTCATGTACAATTTCTGTTTTTTTTCCGGCCTGAAATATATCGAAGCGTCCCGGGCATCGGTTATCGTGGCGAACAACCCGATTCTGATCGCTTTTTTCTCCGCCCTGATTTTCAATGAAAAACTCAACCTCTACAAAATCGCCGGGATCATCCTTTCGGTAACCGGGGCCATGGTCGTGATCACAAAAGGGCAACTTTTTTCGGTTTTCCATGAGAGCATCGGAAAAGGGGAGCTTTACATATTCGGCACCGTGGCAAGCTGGGTGGCGTATTCTCTTTTCGGAAAAGCGTTTTTAAAAAATTTCACACCGCTTCAGACCGTAACCTATTCCGTGCTCACCGGTACGGCCCTTCTGTTTATACCGGCCGTGAACGAAGGGGTTCTGACTACGTTCCTCCATTACCGGCCCCTGGACTGGCTCTCCCTTTTCTATCTCGGGGCTTTTGGTACCGTAGTCGCCTTTGTCTTCTATTACCAGGGCATCCAGACCATCGGTCCCACCCGGGCGGGCCAGTTCATCAACTTTGTCCCGATCAGCGGCGTACTCCTCTCGGCCATTCTGCTTTCAGAGCCTCTTACCGCTTCCCTGCTGGCAGGGCTTACGCTGGTGATCACCGGAATGCTTTTGACCAACCGAAAAACCCCGCAAAAAGAGCTCCGATCATAGAAGGCAAAACAATCCCGGCTGTAAAGCAACGAAATATCATTCGGTGTTGATATTTCGACTTCCCGGATGGTGAAATCTCGTCATCCGGGGATACCGAACGGCCAAAACTCCTTTCATCGGCCCTTTTTTACACTCCTGCACGATTTTTGCTGTTCTATAAAGACAACGTTGAAAACCAACTGCAGCAGGGAGTATTATGCAATACAGTACACGTATCAATAAAGCGGAAATTTTCAAAATTTTTTTGGTTTGTATCTCTTCCATTCTGTTATCGGTGCTGATCAGCACGGCCGGTGAAACCGGCGAGCCGGGAAAAAGCCCGCCGACGGAAAAAAATCATCCCGTTTCCTTTTCCCGAAACATGGACAAAAAACAAATGATGCTGTCCTATGAGGGTACCGATGGGGTACCAACCTGGGATTTTCAAGCCGGCGGGGATTATGTTCCCCATAAAATCAGCCGCCTTATCCACCGATATCTCCGGTATTTCAACTGTCAGGGCTCCCAGGTAAAATTCAACGCCTTCAACATCGAAACCGAAAATTTTGATACATCTGTAAATGCCGTATACGACCGTTATGAAGAAGAGGTTAAAATCGGCATATCCAGTGATTCTTTACACCGGCTTTTGGGACCGGACGTTACGATGGAACTTCTGACCAACCCTTCCGAATCCTCCGCTACTGTGATGTTTTCCATAAAAATCTAGGACCGCCTGTCCAGCCACTCTTTATACCTGCACATACCGGAAAGGGCTTTTACCGCTCTTTCCGGGGACGGGAAGTATACCCCCTTGTACCGGCAGTTTTCCATGCGGTAAAGGATCCGTGTTTTTTCATCCACAAGCAGACTGACACCGAGCACCGGCTTGTCATATTTTTCCGTAAGCCGGACGATGTGTTCCGTATACCGTTCTTCCCTCCGGGCTATCGCCTCCTTGAACGATTCAATCTGCTCTCTGGTATATGCCGGGTCCGCCCCCAGCAGAGAATCGAGCATCCTCCCCCCCAAAAGCCGCTGGCCGTGAATCCCGAGATGAATCAATGCATCGCACCCGTCCCACTTCAAAAGCTCTTCCGATGCGGTCACCGGAATTTCTTCATCCCGCTCGCCCACGATATCCACCGGATTTTCCCGGCTCCAGTAGGCAGGAAGCAGTCCGTCCAGCTTCTCTTTGATGGCCTCGGACAGTTTGGGCACCTCGAGCCCGTGTTCACTGCAAAGATCCGTGGTCACGACCCCCCAGCCGCCGCCCAGGGTCAGAATGGCCACCCGGCTCCCCCGGGGAAGAGGCAGGGACGAAAACACCGCAGAATAATCCAGAAGATCCATGGAATGATCCACTTCAATGACACCGGCCTGTTTGAGGGCCGCGGAAAACACTTTTGCATCCGAGGCAAGCGCCCCTGAATGACTTGCAGCCGCCTTGTTACCGGAGACTGTTCGCCCGCCGTTGAGAACGATCACCGGCTTTTTCCCGGACACCCGTTCCGCTCCCCGCACAAACCGCCTGCCGTCCTTGATGCTCTCGATGTACAGCACCACCGTCCGGGTTTCATCATCGTTTTCAAACGCCTCCATGTAATCCTCTATGGTAACCATGGCCTCGTTGCCGGATCCGGAAAAGGCCCGGATGCCGATATCCTGCTGTTCGGCAAACACCAAAAGCTGAGTCCCGAGATTCCCGGACTGGCAGACAAGCGCGGTGGAACCGGCTGTGGGCTGCACTTTTGTTCCGGTACAAAACAGGTTGATGTGGGGATTGCAGATGCCCATGGTATTGGGGCCGAGCACCAGGATTCCCGCTTTGTGGGCTTCCTCCACGAGCTCTTCTTCGAGACGCGCCCCTTTTGCACCGACCTCCCGGAACCCGGAGGTGATCAGGAGCATTCCTTTGATACCTTTTTGCTTGAGTTCCGGTACAAGGCCGGCCACCCGTTCCGCCGGCACCGTGACCACGGCCAGGTCCACCTGCCCTTCAATATCGGTAACGGATCGGTAGGCCTGTCGTCCGGCTATGGTTCCTCCTTTGGGATTCACAAGATAAATGTTCCCTTTGTATCCCCCGCCGATGGTGTTGGTCACCATGAAATGGCCCCATTTTCCCAGCGTGGATGAAGCCCCCACAAAGGCAATGGATTCCGGGTAAAAACACGACCGCAGGGTCCGCATATCCACTGACGGGGCCCGGAAGGGCGGATCCGTCTTCCCGCCCGTGACCATCAGGGCGTCCACCACGGTGACGGTGCCGTCCGGTCCCACGATAAAGGGGTTGATATCGATCTCTTGGATGGCGGGATACGCCAGAGCAAGGTCGGAAAGGGCGAAAAGAATCGTTTTGACCGCCTCGGTATCCGCTGCCTTCTCTCCCCTGAAATCCCTGAAAAGCGCTTTCGAGGAAAGTTCGTCCATCATGTCCGCCGTATCCGGTTCGCTGAGCGGTGCCACACGGAACGATACATCGTTCAGGGCTTCGGTGAAAATCCCGCCCAGTCCCAGCATGACCACAGGGCCGAACTGCGGGTCGGTGGACAGGCCTGCAACGAACTCGCGCCTGCCCTCGACCATGGGCTGCACCAGAAACATTTCCACCGCCTCCCCGCAGTTTTCAATAATCTCTTTCGCCGCTCGTTCCACGGACCTTTCATCCCAAAGCCCGACTTTTACAAGCCCCTTTTCGGTCTTGTGCGACGCGGATGCCGTGACAGCCTTGAGCACCACCGGAAAACCGGTGGCTGAAGCTTTTCGGGCCGATTCTTCCGGATCTTTTGCAGTCTTTTCCGCCACCACGTTCACATCATACTGTTGTAAAATCCGCTTCGCCTCGTGCTCCAGAATCCGGTTTGTGCCGGATTCGACACTTTTCCGGATCGCCTGCCGGATCAACTCGTCCCTGTTCATGGCATTACTCCCTTGAAAACCGTTTTGCATATATTGTCACAGATAAGGTCCGCATCAATGGATCTTTCAAATATGATGTCTCCCAGGCACGAGTGCTCAATGGCCCCCAGTATCGCCTTGGTCAGGATCTCGGGCTTGATGTCACGCCTTATCTCTCCTTTTTCCATGCCGTCTTGTATAATCCGCACAATGGTTCGGTAATACTTCTTTACCAACTCGTAGGCCCGGCTTTTGTAATAATCCGGGGAACTTCTCACCTCCAGAAGCAGAATCCGCGCAAACACCCGGTTGTCCGACCAGGATTCGATATTGGCCCGGATCACGACCTCGAGCTTTTCTATGCTTGTCTCCCGGCCGGCCACCTCTTTTTTGACATACTCCCGGAACGTTTCGAAATACTCTTCCAGGACCGTGTACAGAAGGTCCCTTTTGTCCTTGAAGTATTTATAGATCAGTCCTTCGGTCACACCGGCCTGAAAAGCGATTTCAGCCGTGGTGATGGAATGGAAATCCTTCTGTTTGATCAGGGCGGACAGCGCTTTCATGATTTTGGTGCGTCCGGGCGGACCGTTTTTTTTCTCTTTCATTTGCT
>CAYFVA010000213.1:0-4413 GCA_964346265.1 uncultured Desulfobacterales bacterium | reverse complement strand
CAACTACAGCGATGGCTCGATGAAGCCATTCACGCAGAAGCCCCGGAACCCACGGCCATGTCGCTGGCCACGGTAGATGCAGCCGGACAACCTTCACAACGAATTGTCCTGCTCAAAGAGATCGCCGAGAAAGGAGTTGTGTTTTTCACCAACTATCAAAGCCGGAAAGGGCAACAGTTGGAGCTAAATCCCCGGGGAGCGGCCAATTTTTTCTGGGCGGTTCTGGAGAGGCAAGTCAGACTGGAAGGGATTGTCAAAAAAATTTCTGAAGAAGAATCAGATGAGTATTTTGCAACACGTCCCCGTGAAAGCCAGATAGGCGCATGGACTTCCCCGCAAAGTGAAGAGATCAAAGACCGGAATTACCTGAAAAGCAGGTATCAGAAACTTGAACAGGAGTTTGAAGGAAAGACGGTCCCACGTCCTCCTCATTGGGGAGGTTATATATTAATTCCCCATTGGATCGAATTCTGGCAGGGAAGACCGGGCCGCATGCACGACCGCTTTGTTTACCGGCCTTCCGATGAAGGCCAGGTCAACTGGAAAGTTCATCAATTGGCTCCCTGAACAAATTAGACCGTCAATGACTGGAAAGCAGACTCCAGCGAACCACCGGTCTCGGCCGTAAGCGTCAGGATTACCCGGTCGTTGTCCACAGCAAGTCGCGTAAGAGCCGGCCGAACGTCATGATCGCCCGAGGTAGTGATCAACCAGCCTTCATTTTTGGGTGCGACCGATGCCACGCCTTCAAGGGCATTAAGTTTTTCTGGTGCCAGCGGTCCGTCGAATTCCACGAAAACTTTGGCCGGACGCTTGTCCCGCGCTCTTTCCAGCTCATCCGCGGGTCCGTCAGCCACAATGGCCCCTTTATTGATGATCATCACCCGCTCGCAAATGGCTTTGACCTCCTGCATAATATGCGTAGAAAGCAGAACGGTTTTCTCTTTTCCCAACTCCCGGATGAGATTGCGCACCTCAACGATTTGATTGGGATCCAGTCCGGACGTAGGCTCATCAAGTATCAGGACCTCTGGATCTGGAAGAAGGGCCTGGGCCAGTCCAACACGCTGCCGGTATCCTTTCGAAAGAGTTTCGATCTTTTTATGCCGCTCAGGAGTCAGCCCCGTCGTGCTGATGATCTCTTCGACCTTTTTCCGCTTGTCAGGTAGCTTATACATCTCGGCCACCGATAAAAGATATTCCGTGACATACATATCCAGGTAAAGTGGATTGTGCTCCGGCAGATAACCCACCCGACGGCGAATTTCCAGGTCTTCCCCGTCAACGGACAAGCCACAGACCTTTACATCTCCCGAAGTGGCGGGCAAATATCCGGTTATGATCTTCATCATCGTGGTTTTCCCGGCACCGTTGGGCCCCAGAAAACCCACCACCTCTCCGGCCGGTATATCAAAACTCACCTGGTCCAGCACTTTTTGCTGTCCGAAATATTTATCGACTTTTTCTACGCTGATAGACATTTCACCTCCTTGTTTGGTTCAAAGTTATTAATTTTGGTTCATCAAAGGAACCTTTCAGATGGAAGACGCAATCAATTTCTGCCAATCACTTTTTCAATACCGGCGCAACCCGACCACCACTGTTCAAGTGGGCGGCGTTGCAATAGGGGGAAATGCCCCCATACGGGTCCAATCCATGACAACCTCCAACACACTTGATACAGCAGGGACCGTGGACCAGGCCCTGAAAATCGTTGATGCAGGCGGCGAGATTGTCCGCATCACCACCCAGGGACGCCGGGAAGCTGCCAATTTGAAAAACATCAGGCAGTCGTTATCAGAGCATGGATGTTCTATACCATTGGTCGCCGACGTTCATTTCAACCCTGCCGCAGCAGAAGAAGCTGCCCGGCATGTGGAAAAAGTCCGCATCAATCCCGGAAATTTCACAGGCGGAGCAAAAAAATTCCGCCAAATAGAGCGGGGAAGTGCAGAAGACCTCAAAGGGAAGGATCAGATCCGGGAAAAACTGGTGCCTTTTCTTGAACTGTGCCGCGAAAACAACACGGCCATCCGCATCGGCACGAATCACGGCAGCCTCTCAGACCGCATGATGTCGCTTTATGGAGACACACCCGAAGGCATGGTGGAATCCTGCATGGAATATCTACGGGTCTGTCGCGAAGAGAATTTTTACAATATTGTCCTCAGCATCAAATCCAGCAATACCCGCATCATGGTGCACACAGTGCGTTTACTGGTGGTGCGGATGGCCGAAGAAGGGATGCACTTCCCCCTTCATCTCGGCGTCACCGAGGCCGGAAGCGGGGAAGACGGACGGCTGAAGTCGGCCGTCGGAATCGGGGCCCTGATGGCCGACGGAATCGGCGACACCATTCGCGTGTCCCTGACCGAACCCCCCGAAAATGAAATTCCCATTGCCGGCAAACTGGTGCAACATTTCAAAAAAAGAGAAGGCCATCCCCCAGTTGATGAAACAGAGACCCGGCATTACAGCCCTTTTCAATACCGGAAACGTGAAACCCATGAAGTACTTAAGGCAGGAGGCGAAAAGCCCGCGGTTGTCCTGACCGACGTCAGAGGATGGACCGATTTGGGTGTTCCTGATGAAGAACCGGAATTTGTCCTTGCCGATTATCACCAAATACCGGAATTGCCGCCATCCTACCGACAGGCCGTGAAGATCGTTCCGCAAAATCAGCTCTCCGGTCAACTAATCTCCGATGACATCGTCCCTCTTTTCAAAGCGGATGAAAAATGGGATGCATACCAAGGATCTGTAGCTTTGCAAATGAACTACACAGAACTGACAAGTGCAGCCATAGAAAAACTACAAAGAAAAAGCCAGGTCCTCATCATTGCAGAATCGGACCATACTAATTGCACGGCCGAACTGAGGGCTTTTTTCATGAAAATGCAAAATCACAGACTCACCCATCCGGTGATCGTGTCCCGCACCTATCAAAACATTTCCGCGGAAGATTTTCAGCTACAGGCAGCCGCCGACACAGGCCTGATCTTCCTGGACGGATACGGGGACGGCATTGGTCTAACCAGTCCAACCATCAGCCCCCATCGTGCCACCACAACCTCCTTCGGCATACTCCAGGCTTCCCGGGTTCGTTTTACCCGTACGGAATTCATCTCCTGCCCGGGGTGCGGCCGGACCCTTTTTGATCTTCAGAAAACCACCGAAGAGGTCCGTCAAAGAACAGGCCACCTCAAAGGACTGAAAATTGCCGTCATGGGATGCATTGTCAATGGCATCGGGGAAATGGCCGATGCCGACTACGGCTACGTAGGCGCCGGACCGGGCAAAGTCTCTTTGTTCCGAAACAGGGAGCTGGTGCGCAAAAATGTGGATGAAGAACATGCCGTGGAAGAGCTGGTTAATCTTATAAAAGAATTTGGGGACTGGAATGAGCCCGTTGAATAAATTCTGCTGTTAGTCAAAAAAAAATGGCCAAAAGTGTAAAATCCGGGAACAAATTGCATCCACCTTTAAAGAAAGCAAGTAATATTTTTTATCTTGCAAAGTATTGCAAATCCCGTTGGATACCATAACGTTCATACAGACCCGGTCACATGAAATTGTTCCACATCATTTTGCTTTTTTTCATTCCCTTATCGGTATTTGCCGGTGAGATCGAACTCAACGGCACCTATCAGGGAGAAAACATCTATGTAAAAAACCCTTATGCCGCATCGGGTGTAGGGTTTTGTGTATTTGAGGTGCAGGTCAATGGCATGACCACCACCGACGAGATCAACTCCAATTCCTTTGAGATTGATCTGGCTGTTTACCGCTTTGCTATTGGCGACCCTGTTCACATCAGCATCAAATACAAAGAAGGATGTCAACCCACCATCGTTAACCCCGAAGTGATCGCCCCCAAAGCCACCTTCGAAACGGTGGATATTTTCGTGAATGACAACAAACTCATCTGGGAAACCACTAATGAAGCCGGCTCTTTGCCCTTTATCGTTGAACAATACCGCTGGAACAAATGGATACAAATGGGGCAGGTAGAAGGAAAAGGGACCAAAGACACCAACCGATATCAACTTCCCGTCAGACTCCACTCGGGTGAAAACCGTTTCAGAGTCCGCCAGAAAGACGTGCACAACGGGCGCCGCCTGTCGCCCGAGGTAAGGGTCGAGAGTGACAAAAACCGGGTTACACTGGAATCGCAATCCGTCAAAAACAAACTGGTTTTTTCCGATCCAACCCTCTACGAAATATACGACATGCACGGACGCATCGTATTTAAGGGGTATGGTGACACAGTCAATGTAGAAGAACTGGAAAAAGGCGATTACTTTCTCAATTTCGACAATCGGATGTCTCAATTCAAAAAACGGTAAACGAGATTTCTATTCCATAGATAATTTTGCGGAACTCATCCCCCCTTTGTAACTTGCGGACTAAATA
>CAYFVA010000212.1:2497-4415 GCA_964346265.1 uncultured Desulfobacterales bacterium | reverse complement strand
TCGCAGTCCAGGTTCACCAGGGCAACGAGTTTTTTCCCGGTGGGAACATGATGGCGCAAAAGTGCAATGCAGTTGCCCTCCCCCTTCTGTATCATTGTAAGCCGGGTTTCATTGTAAAAGGCGGGATGATGCTTCAGTATCAGATTGAGCCGCCGGATCCGGTCCACCTGATTCTCCCCGGCACCCCAGTTCAAAGAGCAGATGTCGTGGACATCGATCTTTTGTGTGGCAAACCATTCCACACCGTTGGCGAACCCGAACCCTCCGCTGACGGAAGAAAGCGCTGAAAGGGCCGTTCTCATCCGGGCATAGGTCGTGGAGAAAGACGCCAGCCGGGGATTGTCATGGGTTTCTGCAAAATGGACCAGGTGACCGTGTTTATGGGAAATCTCGTATACCTGTGGAAGATAATGCTCGATCTGATTGCGGTCATAGTTCTGGAACAGCTCGGAATAGGCCCAGTTAAAGTTGGCTTTTCCCAGAATCCGGCACATGGTGTCATTGGGGCCGCCCAATCCTTCCAGGAAAAACAGGGTATCCGGAAACTGCTGCCTGACCTTGGCCACGATATACTCCCATGCCTCCACCGGAATCATGTATCCTGCGTCGCACCGGTACCCGTCCACGCCCCTTGCGCACCACAAAAGAAAAATGTCCGCCATATACTGCCACAGATCCCGGTTGGTGTAATCCAGGCGGGTCAGATCCTCCCATACCACACCCCATGCCCCGGGCCGCTCGATCCGGCCGTCCTCCTCCCTGGACAACCATTCAGGATGCTTTTCATGGATGGCCGCTCCCCAGCCGGTATGGTTGATGGCGATATCCAGGAACAGGTACCCGTTGTGGGCATGAACCTCATCCACAAGCTCGAGGAACTGCTCCATGGGAGTGGCGGCCGGGTCAAACCGGGCAAGGGCCCCGTCCACGTCCGTAAAGTTCAGCGCTGCATAGGGACTTCCGAATCTCCCCATACGGGCGTAGGTCGTGGGTGTGGGGTGAATGGGGAGAAGATGGAGGATTCGGCACCCCAGCTCGCCGAAGATAAACGGAATCTTCTCTTTGAGATCCCGGAACTTCCCTGACTCGGGGATCACCGTGTACCCTTCCTTCTCGATCTTTTCCGCAAGCTCTCGAACACGCTTCTTTTCCGAACCGTCGCGGAAGGTCTCGGCAAACTGCCGCACGAACGCGTTGTAAATCATATTGGCCCCGCACGTGGCGGCAGGTTCCGCATTGATGACGCAGTTGTCCCCTTCCGGCCATACCGGATCACTCGATCCTTGTTCCATAAAAAAACATTTTGCCTGGAAATGTCCGGGTTCGGTGAGCGGAACCGTTACCGAAAAACCATTGTCCCTGTCCGGTTTCATGGGGATATCGTACCAGGCCCCGGAAAGCCGGATTTCTTCTTCTTCAACCTTCTGGATGATTTCGGATCTGGCCTTTGAGGCGCCTCCCAGATTGGTTCTCAGCCATGCGCCACCGCTCATCTCCCACGGCAGCTCCAGGGTAAACGTCACCGTATCCCCGCAGAATGAGACAAAAGTTTTTCCCGGTTCAGGTGTTTGAACCAGGCCGGGCAGTACGACGGCTATTTTTCCCATCCTCCAATGAGGTGAAGGTGAAGGTGAAAAATCTCCTGGCCGCCTCCTTTTTCCACATTAAAAAGGAGCTTGTACCCTGATTTGGCGACCCCCTCTTTTGCCGCCATCTCTTTTGCCACCATGAATGCACCGGAAACGATATCCCGGTGTTCCTCTTCGAGATCGTTTATGCTCCGGATATGGGGTTTCGGTACGATCAGAAGATGGACCGGGGCATGGGGGTTGATATCCCGGAATACCACGTACATGTCATCCTCATACAGGAATTCGCTCTTGATTTCTCCTTTTACTATTTTACAGAAAAGACAGTC
>CAYFVA010000212.1:0-2397 GCA_964346265.1 uncultured Desulfobacterales bacterium | reverse complement strand
TTTCAACTTTCTTTCAATTCGTTTACTATCCTCGTCATTGCCTCTCCTGCTTTGTCCCCGATAAAAATGTCCGTGATGGAATCCGTATAAAAGGATTTGACCGGATTGATTTCGATAATCTTGGCCCCGTTCTGCCTGGCGATCCTCGGGATCATGTTGGCAGGGGCCACCTCCCCTGTGGTGCCGATAAGAATCATGCAGTCGCAGGTTTCCGCCTCCCGGAACGAGTTGGAACCTGCAGGTTCCGGGATGGGCTCCCCGAAAAAGATCACATCCGGCTTGAGGATCGCCCCGCACCGGGCGCACAAAGGCGGCACCACGGTAAGGTCCGCTTCCTCGAGCATCACGGTTTCCGTACATTTCAGACAGGCCAGCCGTTTCAGAGACCCGTGGAATTCATGGACCGTGGAACTTCCGGCATCATAATGCAGGTTGTCCACGTTCTGGGTGATCACGGCCTGCAGCAATCCTTTTTGTTCAAGCACTGCAAGGGCTTTATGGGCCGGATTGGGTTTCACTTTTCCGAAAAGATCATAAAAAATGGTACGGATCGCCTGCCAGGATTCCTCCGTATGATCCAGAAAGTACCGGATGTTGAATGTTTCCGGATCATACTTGTTCCAAAGGCCGTTTTCTCCTCTGAAAGGCGGAATTCCGCTTTCAACGGATATCCCGGCTCCTGTAAAGGCCACGCACCGTCCGGCGTCTTTTATGGCGGCACCGGCTTTTTTATACATGGTGTATCCCTCCTCTATATTAAATCGAGAATATCGAATGAATCATTCATCAGGTCGGCAACAAAAAGCTTGTTTCTAAGAATGTTCCCGCGCTGCAGAAGAACCTTCAGCACCTGGGATGTCTGGACGGAAGCAGCGAACACGGCGCAGAAAGACAGATTGCCAAGGGTCTGTTCCACTCCCCGGTTGTCCGCCCTTTCCTTTTGGCCGTAGATGAGCTCATATCCCCGGTCCCCCGGATATATCACAGTCACCTGGGCAACGGTTCCGGCGATGGCCCCTGAAACAACGGGAACGGATTCCTTCTCTGCGGCGTCCTGGAGATCGAACCTTGAATTGATGGTGTCCAGGCAGTCCACCACCACATCCGATCCTCTGATCAGTTCCGGTGCGGTGGTTTCATCCAGAAACGCGTTGATACAGTGAACGTCAATGGATGAATTGATCCTGCGGATACGCTCTTTTGCCGCTTCGGTCTTGTACGCGCCCACAAGTTCTTCGGTGCAGAACGCCTGACGATTGAGATTGGAGGCTTCAAACCGATCTCCGTCCACTCCGGCAAGCGACCCCACCCCCAATCGTGCCAGCATTTCCATGACTCCGCCGCCAAGCCCGCCGAGACCGATCACGCAGACCTTTGAGCGGTGAAGTTGCTGTTGTTCCTCGTGACTGAGAGCGGCATGGTTTTTACAATACCGCTGCTGCAATATATCATTGTTCAATGGCCGTCATCCTCCGCCGACCGGCGGGAAAATTCCCACCCGGTCCCGGTCCTTAAGTACATAATCCCGCTCTTTCCGTCTGCCGTTGACGAATACGAGCTTTGCCTCCTCGTCCGGGATTCCGACATCGCGGATCAGCTTCTCAATGGTGGCCCCCTCTTCCAGGCGATACGCCCCGGACGAAGCCGGCTGGTATTTTGCCAAAGTCACAAACAGGTTCAGGTGAATTTCTATCATTTTTATTTACTATTGGTCTGCCTGCTGTTATTTTATACATGTATTTTCTATATATATGACACACTTGGTTTGCGGTGTGCAACAGTTTAATTCAATCGATGATTATCAATGACGGGGACATATGGGACAGTCAACAAAACAGCACCTGACAGTGGATAAGCTTGCGGAAAATCTCGCCTTGTACGCCATTGACAGGACGGATCTCAAGGAATTGCTGGACGCGATTCCTACGGACAACAACCTCAATCTCACAAAAGTGGAGTATGAACTCCAGATCCTGAAAATTCTCAGCGCCGGATGGGCGGTGGCATTTTACCTTCCCGTGGGCGACAAAAACAAAAAAAGCATTGAAACCGGTTTCTGGCACTATATCAGGGAAATCTCAAACAACATTTCAAGCCTGACCGAATCCACCACCGGCCATGATATCGATTACTTCGACATTATCAAAACCCGCCTTGACCAGTACGTTTCCGCTCTCCGGTCAGGAGCGGTTGAAACGGACGAACCTTCCACCGTGATGGGGCCGGAGTTTGCCAGAGCCTGCGACTGCGAGGATGACGCCATTGCCATTCTGACAGGAACCAAGATGTTCACCCTGACCCTGGGAGCGGTCAAGGAGTATCTCGATTCAGTAGAAATCACCACGGAAACCAACTAAGGACAAGGTTTACATAGCTCGTTATGCGCACCTTGTCCCG
>CAYFVA010000211.1:0-4423 GCA_964346265.1 uncultured Desulfobacterales bacterium | reverse complement strand
AGTATGGACATGCCCCGGATCTGCTCCTCGGATTTGGCAAGAAAAACATGGAATGCAGCCGGGCGGTGCCCGACCCATGCGGGGATCCTTGAAAAACTGTTCTCCGCCAGGTTGCGGGATATGAACCCGTCTTCCGGGTTTGCGATCCAGTAGGCTTCGGGGCGGCCGCCTTTTCCGAATTCGATGCCGTCCCGGATACCGCTGGTTGCATTATCAAACGGGGTGTACATCCGTATGGGGTCCACGCATTGGATCGCCAGAGAAAAGGTTTTTTCCGGCCGGTTGATCATGATCGGGATCCGGAAAAATTCTCCCCTGACCAGCATGGAATAGGCGGACAAGAGGCAGATCTGCCAGAAATTGAGACGGCCTGCCGCGTCCGCTTCCTGCTGCCAGATATGAAACGCCCACTCGGCCTGAGCCTGGAAATCCCTGGCCTGTTCTTCGCTCCAGTTTAAAAATTTGGTGTTGGGTCTTGACTGGGGAGCCAGACCGGTCCCCACGGAATTGATGGCGATGGAATCCACCACGCTGGCTGCATGCGGATCATTGCCGGTGATGTCTTCGGCACGGTCCGAAATCGTCTCGCGCTCGAGCCGTTCGGAGTACCGGTTGTTCCTGGATACCAGCCAGTTGGAAAGGGTGCCGCGCAACCCACCGGCCACCCGTGAGACCGGATACGATCCGTGTGCATTCGCGAGGCCGGAAGAAATCGGGCGGTTATCAGGGCCGTATAAAACAGGAGCGCCGCTCATCTGGCAACCCTCCCTTGCCTGACCACGGCGCTGCCGCCTTTTTCAATCTTGTCCTTCTCCCGGTTCAGCCATTCCAGCGTCTTCCGGATCTCCGGCAGGTCCGCCCGGGTCAGTTTTCTACCGGCAACGGAATACTCCTGCCCGGTGGAAACAGCGGTTAATGCTTTTTTCCAGCCTTCGAGCTGCGCGTTGATTTCGTCAATGGTAAATATGGTCATGTTGTGAATGTATCACAACATATTGTGGTTGAGTAAGCACAGTATGCACACCCAAGCACAGTGTGCACAGAATCGTTATAAATTCAAAAAAATTTTCTAATGGGTGCTATGGAAGTTCTTCAAGGATGCTTTCGATGTTGGCCTTTATTACCGCCTTCACCTCTGCTTCCTCTTTATACTTGTCTTTCTTATAAATATGGATGGGAATGATCTTGAATTTTTCATGAATGACCAGGTAGGTCAACCGCAAACCTTTTCTTTTTCCGATGTTGTAGGCTTTCAAGGAAAGTCTTGCTTTTTTTACAAGGCGAGGGGCGAACCCGGGGTAAACATCCCCGGGAAAATTTTTTTTCTCCAGATTGTCTATAAATTTGTCGGTCTGGCCGACACTTTTGGGGAATTTTTTATGAGCAGATTTGAATGCCCGGAGAAACGTATCCGTCCGAATGACATCATACTGCATCGGCGAGAAGGGAGAGGGACTCTTTTATTTCAGGATCATTGGAAACAGCCAGGTCAACAACCAGATCATCCCAATCGATGGCGGCGTTTTTTGCAAAAAAAGCCAAAGGCTTAAACGCTCTTGACCCGGCGAATTCATCTGCCAGAAAAACAAAGTTGTCTCGGATTATTTTTGATGTTTCCAGTCCGCAGGCATGATAGGGGGCTGCATCCTTTCCTGCTATTTCCGCAAGTTCGATGGTGTCCCTTACCCTTTTTATGGCCTTGCCGCGGAAAGCGCAGAGATATACAAACAAAAGGTAAACCCGTACGATGTCGGCCAGGGAGCTGATTGCTGCATGCGGACCCTTCCGGGGTTCCCTTGTTTTGTTAAGAGCGTTTTTGTATGTTTTGATAAAACCGTTGTCTGCGTAAGCTATCATAATTCACCGCCTTTCATTTGAATTGAAAGCCGTTTTTCCTTTCACAGGTAAAAAATTTACCTTATTTATAGCTTTAATATCATCCCGGAAAGAGCATTGTCAACTGATATAAATGTCATTTTCCGTAACTGTCCGTCACTTTATCACACATCGAACGTCTCTTCACGCTTTTTCAAAAACTCTTCGAGAACGCTTTTTCGGATGCGAAGGCCCTGGCGGCCGCCAATCTTCAGGGCCTTGAGATCACCGGTTTCCACCAACGAGTACACGTGGCGGCGGCTGCATTGCAAGAAATTCCTTACCTGTTCCACGTTCAAAAGTTTGTCCTTCTCGTAATTCATAAACCCTCCGTTGATTATCTGCCGCGGAACCATGACGGCCGCGATCTTGTCGATGCACCGGTTGACTGTTTCGTCGCCCCGCCGTCACGGGGTGCCGTTTTTGTCTTTGTCTCCTGCCTTGCCGCAAGCCACACAAGGCTCGGTGTCCATTCCGGATCCGCGCAGGCGGCCGCGTAGATTTCGCAGTCGAATAGATGGTTGTCCCGGCGGACCTGGACCCAGCTGACTTTCCCTTTGCGGTCTTTTTGTTTTTGTTCCGCCAGGATCTGGCGTGCATACTCGATGTCCGTGTCCGCGTTGAGCGTCATGTGCTGGGTTTCGTTTTCCGCGCGGGACAGCCGCCAGTGGAACTGATCCTTGAACTGGTCCACGTCCAGATAGTACAAGACCAGGCCGCCGGGAATCGGGCGGTTTCCCCTGGCCATTTTGTCGATGGTGCGTGGGTTCACTTTTTTCACCTGGGGCCGGTTGGCTCCTTTGATGCCGTGTACCACTCCCCGGCCGTTTTTCCGGATCCACTCGTATGCCTCTTCCGTTTTTGACCAATCCCCTTCGGTGCCGTCCGGGCCGCCGCCGGTGTCGAGAGCCGCCCGCCAGATCGCCATGGTTCCACCCGAATCTCCGGCCATTGGATACCGGGTGTTGAATACCAGTTGTTCCACCGCGGACCAGGAGTCGATCCATCCGGACTGCACCAGGTGATTGTTCAACTCCCTGCTCCATGCGCGGACCACGTACCAGAATCCGTGTTTCTGCATGTCAATGCCGCAGGTGAGTGCCACTGCCCATTCCGGGACCACGCCTGCCGGGAGGTCATTTTTGTGATTGAGGATTTCGGTTTCGTTTTTGCTCTCCACGCGGTCCTGCCATGGTTCTGCAGCATAGGAATTTAAAAAGTCCTGCAGCGCCACCGGGTCGTTCAGGCCGAGCAGAAACGCGGCTGCACATT
Source organism: uncultured Desulfobacterales bacterium (assembly GCA_964346265.1). GTDB lineage: Bacteria > Desulfobacterota > Desulfobacteria > Desulfobacterales > Desulfobacteraceae > JAIPEK01. Next base: position 1,276 of record CAYFVA010000211.1, on the reverse strand, counting down.
CTGAGAGCGAAACAAAGTACGAGTTCCAGGCGGGCAGGTGAAACCCGATGTTCGCGGGCCTGCGTTTTTCAAGGTATGTGTCCAGGGCCAGGTGTTCTTCTCTGTCCATCCAGACGCCTTTGCGCACGGCCATGTTGCGCACGTCATCATCCCACCGGCCCTCGCAGTCTTCACACTCGTACCAGGCAAGATGCTTGTTCCGGATCTCTTTGGGGTCGGCCTCGTGTCCGCCTTCCCAACGAATTCCCTCGAACTTCATCAGCTGCAGGTGATCGCAGAACGGGCAGCGGACCCAGTAATCGAAGATCACGTCTGTGTTTTCGTTCAGTTCCCGCCAGATATTGCCTTCCTCGGTGGTCGGGGTGCTCAATTTGAAAAACTTGGACACGGACCGGTACGTGACCAGACGCTTGTCAATGAGATTGAGAGGGCTGGTTTCTTTTTTGCCTGCATAAAATCCGTCCTTGTCGATCTCGTCTGCAATGGCGTACCGGATCGGCTTATTTGCCAGGCTGGAAACGGATCCGGCCCACCCGATATACACTTTCATGTGCTGCAGGTTGACCCGATATGATCCAGTGTCTCTCTCCTGGCCGGTGAGAAATCTTTTCAGCCGGGGGGAAGATTTGATCATGGGGATGATCCGGTCCTGCATGTTCTCGGTACCGGTTTTTTCATCCGGGTATATGTACATCACAGGACCGGCGGCCCGGTCGATCCGGTGGCCGACAAAGTTGTGGGCCGCCTCGGTGCCGCCGGACTGGGGACACTTGCAGAGAATGATTTCCCGAACATGCGGGCGGGCTGCCGCGTCCATGATCCCGACAAGGTAGGGGGTCACGTCGTTTTTCCACGGGCCGGGCAGGGCGGAGGCGGTCAGAACCCGGTGACGCTCGGCCCAGTCAGACACTTTGATGGGCTTGCGCTTGCGCATGACTTTGCGCTCGGCCCGGGAAAACCGGACCTCGGCGTGGAAAGCCCCGTTTTTCACCTGCGACTGGACCGCATCCCAGAGCGGCTGCGGCATCCACTCCGGTTTTTTGTTGACGCGGATCTCGTTTTTTTGAGGAAAAGGGGTCATTCTGTTTCATCCTCGCCGAACATGACCTGGTACCGGTCCGTGTTCGCGTATTCGGTCAGCTGGGCGTCCAGGGCCTCGTTCATCTGCTGCAGGAGATCCGCGGATTTTTCCGCCTTGCCGCCGGCCATGGCGATCCATTCGCGGACCCGCATGTTGAACATGTGCTTGATCCCGGTCTCCAGGACCATGGCCCGG
>CAYFVA010000210.1:2445-4453 GCA_964346265.1 uncultured Desulfobacterales bacterium | reverse complement strand
CATAAAGACGGACAACGGCGCGGTATACAAAGTGGTGCAGGTGGCCGGGCTGATTGCAAGACGGATTGTGTGCAAAGCCGGGAAGGGCGGTTTGGTTCAAAAAGGGGCCCGCTATGGAATGATCAGTTTCGGCTCCAGGCTTGATCTGTATCTGCCCCCTGATACCAAAATCGCCGTTTCCGTGGGACAGAAGGTCAAGGCGGGCACTTCGGTTATCGGATTCATGGGCTAAAAAAGGAGAAATGACGCCATATGCAAAGGGAGAATATCAAAAAGGGAATCTACATACTTCCCAATCTGTTCACCTGTATGAACATGTTCTGCGGATATTACGCAGTTCTTGCCGCGGTGAACGCCAGGTACGAGCATGCGGCCATTTCGATTCTGATCGGGGCGGTGTTTGATCTTCTGGACGGCAAAATCGCACGGGCCACCAATACCACCAGCCGGTTCGGGATCGAGTATGATTCCCTTGCCGACCTGATTACGTTCGGGCTTGCCCCGTCCCTTTTGATGGTATTGTGGGTGCTTGAACCCATCGGACGGCTCGGCTGGCTGGCCGGCTTCCTGTTTGCCGCTTGCGGGGCGCTGCGGCTTGCAAGGTTCAATACCACCGTGGAAACCAAGGACGGGGGCAGTTTCGAGGGGCTTCCCATTCCTGCGGCCGCCTGCATGAACGTGGCCGTGGTCATGCTGTTTTCAAGGCTTGGCGCGGACCCGGAGCCGTATAGACTGATTATTCTGTTCATGCTGTATGCACTCTCGTTCTGTATGGTGAGCTCGTTCAGCTACAAAAGCCTTAAAAATATTTCCCTGTTCAAACGAACAAAATTCAACTGGCTTGTGGGGGCTGTTCTTGTTCTTATCACAGTGGCGTACGAGCCCTGGCTGGTTCTTTTCGCGGTCATGGCGGTGTATGTGACATCCGGTCCGGTGCTTGCACCGTTTCACCATCATGAAGAGAGGGAAAACCAGGAAGAAGTCGGTTTGTAAAAAAAAGCGTTGAAAAGGAGTGACGATAAATGGCGGACAAAAGAATTGATGTAGTGGTTGCGGGCGCAACCGGGGCTGTGGGCCAGCAGATGCTCACCTGCCTGGAAGAGCAGGATTTTCCCGTCAACAATATCAGACTGCTGTCCTCGAGCCGGTCGGCCGGAACCGAACTGACCTTTACCGGGCAGCGGGTACCGGTTGAAAAGATGGAAAAGGATTCTTTCAAAGGCTATGACCTGGCCCTGTTTTCCGCAGGCGGAGATATCAGTAAATCGTTTGCCCCGGTCGCAGCGGAATCCGGGTGTGTGGTGGTGGACAACTCCAGCGCATGGCGCATGGACCCTGAAGTGCCTCTTGTGGTACCCGAAGTGAATCCGGATGCGGTGGCTTTGTTTCGGAACAAAAACATCATTGCCAACCCCAACTGTTCCACCATCCAGATGGTGGTGGCGCTCCATCCCATCCACTCCGAATATCAGATCAAAAGACTTGTGATTTCCACATACCAGGCGGTCTCCGGTTCCGGGGTCAAGGCGGTGGAAGAACTGCATGAGCAGACCAAATCCTGCCTGGAAGGGCGGCCTGTACAGCCGAACGTGTATCCCCACCAGATTGCGTTTAACGCACTGCCGCACATTGATGCGTTCCTGGATACCGGGTACTCCAAAGAAGAGATGAAAATGGTAAACGAAACCCGGAAAATTTTCAGCGACCATTCCATCGGGATTACCGCCACCACGGTCCGGATTCCCGTGTTTAACGGACATTCGGAATCGGTGAATATCGAAACCGAGCGGCATGCAACCCCCGGGAACGTGAGAGATCTTCTCCGGAACGCGCCCGGTGTCGAAGTGCTGGATGATCCGGCGGAAGGGGTTTATCCCATGGCGATCCACGCCCAGGGAAAGGATACGACGTTTGTGGGGCGGATCCGGCAGGATGACAGCATTGAAAACGGGATCAACATGTGGATCGTTTCGGACAATATTCGCAAAGGGGCGGCCACCAATACGGT
>CAYFVA010000210.1:0-2345 GCA_964346265.1 uncultured Desulfobacterales bacterium | reverse complement strand
CTTTGAAACAAGGCTGTCATTTGACCATGAAAAGTGAACGGAGAGTATAACGTTGGACAAAATACCCATAACAAAAACAGGATATCAGAATCTGAAAGATGAGCTTACCCGGTTGAAGAGCGTGGAAAGACCGGAGAATATAAAGGCCATCGAGGTGGCCCGATCCCACGGGGATCTTTCGGAGAATTCCGAATTTGATGCGGCAAAAGACAAACAGTCTTTTCTGGAAGGCCGGATCGGAGAGCTGGGATACAAACTTGCAAAAGCGGAAGTGATCGATCCGGACAAAGTGCCCAGGGATGTGGTCCGGTTCGCCGGCACGGTGGTTGTGGAGAACGTGGATTCACAAGAGGAATTCCGGTACCAGGTGGTCGGGCCGGACGAGGCGGATATCGATCAGGGAAGGATATCCGTATCATCCCCGCTCGGCAAAGCCCTTCTGGGCAAAAAGCCGGGTGATGAGGTCGTGGTTCAGGCCCCCGGCGGTAAACGGACATACGAAGTGATTGATATTTTATAACATCTGTGGTGCACAGCATCACAACCAAACTTGAATGAGACGAAGCCTTGTTTCTTGTCTCTTGTTTCAAGTTTCATGAAAGGAGGGTCGGGTTTTGGCAAGAGTAACGATTGAAGATTGCCTTCAGAATGTGGACAACCGGTTCACCCTTGTGCATCTGGCAGCCAAACGGGTACGCCAGGTGCGCGAAGGTTCGGAAATGCTGGTAAAATCAAAGAACGGCGATGTGGTTGCGGTTCTTCGGGAGATTGCAGCGGGTCGGATCAAACCCGGGATAAAGGATGAGCCTGAAGAAGAGTAAACACGCCGTCGGCAGAGCCGTCCATGACTATTCCATGATCAGGGAAAACGACAGGGTTCTTCTGGCGGTTTCCGGGGGGGTGGACAGCATGGTTCTTCTGAACCTGCTTTCCATCCTGAAAACCCGGTCCCCTGTCCGGTTTTCCCTTTTGCCGGTGTATATCGATCCCGGGTTTGAAAACTCGTTTGCCGGAGACCTTGAAGCGTATGTCAAGGATACCTTCGGAAAGATCCGGATTGAATCCACCGATTTCGGCGTATACGCCCATACCGAAGCCAACACGGAAAATCCGTGTTTTTTGTGTTCCCGCCTGAGAAGAAAACGCCTTTTTGAAATCGCAAAAGAGGAAGGATGCGCTAAGATTGCCTTGGGGCATCACAAGGATGATATCATTGAAACCCTGTTCATGAACATCCTCTATTCGGGCCGGATCGGCACCATGAAACCCAGCCAGCCGTTTTTCGAAGACACCTTCCGTATCATACGGCCGCTTTGCTATCTGGAAAAGAATCAGATCCTGCGGCTGCATTCGGAAAGACAACTGCCCGAATTCAGCCATTTCTGCCCGAGCGAGCCGTCTTCAAAGCGCAGAAGGGTCCGGAGGCTGCTCAATGAACTCTACGAGGAAAGCAGCCACGTAAAAGGGAATATTTTCAGTGCCATGGGCAATGTATCTGACCAGTATCTTTTGGAGCACACACTATGATTGATATCCAAAGCCTCCCGGATGACAGGAATATTCCCATTGACAAGGTCGGTATTAAAGAACTCAAATACCCCATAAAGGTGCTGGATAAAACCAAAGGGCTGCAGTCCACCGTGGCGAAAATCAGCATGTATGTGGATCTTCCCCACCAGCAGAAGGGAACCCATATGAGCCGATTTATAGAGATGCTGGACATGTTCCGGAAACAGGTCTCTCTGGAATCACTCACCAATATCCTGAAAGACCTGAAACTCTCTCTTGAGGCGGCCTCCTCCCATATTGAAATTTCATTTCCGTATTTCATCAACAAGAAAGCGCCGGTGTCCGGCACAACCGGTCTGATGGATTACAACTGCACCATTACCGGGTCCTCCGGCCCGGACAATCAGCGGGATCTTGCGTTGAAAGTGGCTGTGCCGGTAACATCGGTCTGCCCATGCTCAAGGGAAATCAGCAGATACGGCGCCCACAACCAGCGCGGCGAAGTCCTGGTCAGCACCCGGTTCAAAAAACTGATCTGGATCGAGGACATTGTCAGCATAGTGGAGCAGTCCGCCTCGTGCGAACTCTTTTCGGTCCTCAAACGGGACGATGAAAAGTATGTCACGGAAAACGCCTATGACAATCCCATGTTCGTGGAGGACATGGTCAGAGAGGTGGCAGGCGCGCTCCTGGAAGACGACAACATCACCTGGTTTTCCGTGAGCGCGGAAAATTTCGAATCCATCCACAACCACAGCGCATACGCCTACATCGAGCGGGGGAAGGTCTGACTGAACACAAAATATCTTGCACGATTTTATTCTTTTCTTTACAAT
>CAYFVA010000209.1:0-4456 GCA_964346265.1 uncultured Desulfobacterales bacterium | reverse complement strand
ATATACCAATTGAAACTGTGTAAAATCTTTCAAACGGAGTGCAGACAGATGACGAGCCGGACACGGAAAAAAATTTTTGTGGAATTTGAAGACAAAAATACCGTAAGATTCAGCACCACTTGCAGTAATTGCACCCATTTTAAAGAATTCAGACTTCCGCTTGAAAAAATCAAATCCAAAAAAGTGGCCATTACCTGCCAATGCGGCACCCGGACACGGTATGATCTTGAATTCAGAACACACAGAGTTCCCTTAGCCACCGAGCGCATTCCCGTCCGGATCCAGAATATCGAAGACCTGGAATCTTTCACCCTCAAGGGGTTTATCAATGATGTCTCCCGGACCGGTCTCGGGATAAAATTCGACAAATCCGTCCTGGATTCCGCCATCATAAAAGGCCTTAAAAAAGGATTGAAAGCAGACACGGTAATCTTTCCCAACGGCACGCCCCAGCTTGACAGGTTCAATCAAGCCAGGCAGGATTTTCACCTGATCGAAATGGTGAGCGACATTATCCGGTATGACCGGAAAAACAAGATAATAGGGATTCAGTTTAACAATCCGGACGAAATCTACAACCAGCGCTTTAACAAATGGTTCCGTTTCACCGTGTGTGAATTTATTTAGCCGCAAGACCCCGCCTTCCTTTGGTTGATGTGGATATAGGGACCGCTGTTCATGAATTTTCCCTTGACACAATCTGTTGAAATTGTATAAGCTCAATAGCTTTTTTGTAAACGCTGTTGTACGAATTGCAATTGTAGAACAGTGCATTCACGTAACCTGTAAAAGAGGAAGGATTCAAAAATGAACAAAAAAAGTCTGTTTATTCTGGCAGCGGTTTCGGTTTTCCTATTGACCGGAATAGGCCCGGTTTCGGCCAAGGACAAGATCGTCAACGGGATTGATGCAAACTTCCCGCCCTTTGCGTATATCGACAAAAAAGGGGAGCCTGCTGGTTTTGACGTGGAGGCGATGAACTGGATTGCGGAGAAAAACAACCTTGAAGTCACCCATAAGCCGGTGGAATGGAACAGCATCATCCAGACGCTTCTCACCGGAAAAATCGATGTGATTGCATCCGGCATGAGCATCACGGAAAAAAGAGCACAGAAAGTCGATTTCACCATTCCGTACTGGGAGATCAAGCAGGTGATGGTGGTTCCGGAAGACTCCAACCTGTCTGTTGAGGATATCATGAAGGGCAGCAAGAAAATCGGCGCCCAGAAAGGAACGCCTGAAGCGGAATGGCTCAAGGACCAAAAGGGAAAGAACGGCTACAACTATGATCTCAGAATATACAAATCTTCCCCCCTTGCCGTCCAGGACATTCTGAACGGAAGAATTGTTGCCGCAGCCATGAATGATGCGCCTGCCAAAGATATCTGTTCCAAAAAGGACGTGAGGATCCTCGGCGGTTTCGGGATGCATGCCGAAGATTTCGGATATGCAGTGAGAAAAGGCGACAAAGAGCTTCTGCAGATGATGAACCAAGGGATCAAAGCGTTGAAAGCCTCTCCCCGCTGGGATGAACTTGTGGAAAAATACAATCCCTAACCGATCCGGCAAATGGGTGGGAAGCTTTTCATGATTGAAGTCGTAACTGTCATAAAGGATGCGCTCCCTTTTTTACTCAAAGGGAGCATTACAACGATTGCCATTGTAACCGGAGCAATGGCAATCGGCCTTTTCACGGGCATTGTGATGGCATCCGTGATCGTTTACGGAAACCGTCTTGCCGGGACTGTCTTCCGTGTATACATCTGGTTTTTTCAAGGGGTCCCGCCCCTTGTTCTGCTGTTCATGTTCTATTTCGGCGTTTTCAATTATCTCGGCTTCAACCTGAGTGAAATCGCAGTGGCCATGCTTGTCCTCGGCATGATCACCGGCGCCTACCAGGCCAATATTTTCCGCGGGGCCATGCAGTCGATCCCGAAAGGCCAGTTCAAAGCGGCAAAGGCCCTTGGGATGAGCAACGTACAGGCTGTCTCTTCGATTATCCTGCCCCAGGTTCTGCGTATGTCGATTCCGGCCTGGTCCAACGAATTTTCCATCATCCTCAAGGATTCAGCCCTGGTATTCGTGATCGGCGCCCCCGAGATCATGGCGCGGACCCAGTTTATCGCATCCAGGACCTACCAGCACCTGCCTTTGTATATCACAGCCGCCTGTATTTACTTCATCCTGACCTGGGCCGGATTCAAGGGGCTTAAAATACTCGAAAACAAAGTAATGATTCCGGGATATTCTTTTCATGGAGCATAAAACGACAGATTTTCATGGAGCATAACACGATGGGCCGGACCGAACCGATACTGGAGGCCGCCAACATTTCAAAGTCCTTCGGGGAAGACCGGATTCTCAATTCAGTGGATATCCGTATCCACCCGGGAGAGATCAAGGTTCTTATCGGACCGTCCGGAGGCGGTAAAAGCACGATCCTGCAGTGCCTGAACTGCCTTGAAACACCGGATTCCGGGGAAATCCGGTTTAACGGAAAACAGATCGATTATCACAACCGCAAAGCCCTGCACCAGTATCGCCGGCAGGTGGGGATGATCTTTCAGGATTTCAACCTCTTCGATCACATGAACGCTCTCAAAAATATCACCATCGCGCTGCAGAAAGTAAAAGGCATTCACAAGAGAGAGGCAGCCGACCGGGCGTTGTCCGAACTCGAGCAGGTGGGGCTTAAAGACAAATCCCATCTCTATCCTGGTGAGCTGTCCGGGGGCCAGAAACAGAGGGTCGCCATCGCAAGGGCCCTTGCCATGGAGCCCAGGCTTCTGCTTCTGGACGAGCCCACGTCCGCGCTTGATCCGGAACTTGTCGGAGAGGTGACTTCAGTGATACGGAGACTTGCGGACAAAGGGATTACCATGCTGATGGCCACTCACCAGATCAGTTTCATGCGGTCCCTTGCGGACCGGATTCTCTTTATTCAGAACGGGGAGGTGGTGGAACAGGGAAAACCGGAAGATCTTCTCGGCCCGGACAGACGGACCCGGTGCCAGCAGTTCTGCTACCAGCTCAATCACGTGGACCAGGAGGCTTTGTAGACTTGGACAATCCCGTTTTTTTGAAAGAGCTTTTCGAAGCGTTGAACAAAGGCCTTCTGGTCACACTGATGATCATCTTCCCTGCAGCTTTCGGCGGGATTTTCATCGGGGTCACGGCAGGGACCTTGCGAACCTTTGGCAACCGTTTTGTCCGGAAAGCCGGGGATGCTTATGCAGCGGTTTTCAGGGGGACCCCGCTTGTTATCCAACTGTTTATCCTCTACTTCGGACTTCCGAACATCGGTATTTATTTCGAACCCTACACAGCAGCCGTACTCGGTTTCATCCTCTGCAGCGGGGCATACCAGTCCGAATATGTCCGGGGCGCTCTTCTGTCCATCAAGAAAAACCAGTACAAAGGAGCACAGGCCCTGGGTTTTTCCAGGTTCAAGACCATTTTCTGGATCATCATTCCCCAGGCCATGCGAAAGGCGCTTCCCGGCTGCGGCAATGAAATCATTTACATGATCAAATACTCGTCCCTTGCCTACATCGTCACCTGCATGGAACTGACCGGAGAGGGCCAGAGCATTGCCACAGAATACTTCCGTTTCACCGAAGTGTTTACCGTGGTCGCGTTTTATTATATTGTCCTGGTCACTTTTGCCAAAGTCCTCCTCAACAGGATCGAACGAATGCTTTACGTGCCCGGCTTCGGGCAAAACTGAAGACTCCCTGAACTACTGGAGTAACTTTATGCACAAACCATCGTCGGTTGTTACAACCGATTTTGAATCTTTTGATATCTCTATTCCCGAAATTATGGACCAGCTCGCTGCCCGGGAAGTGCTTTCCGATCAAAAACGGATTCTGCTCAAGCCCAACCTGATCAACGACGATCCCCATCCGGTGACCACCCACCCAAAGATGTGCGAGGCCGTGATCCGATATATCCGTTCCGTCTCGGATGCGGACATCACCATTGCCGAAGGATGCGGGGATCAGCATCTGACCACGAACGAAATATTCCGTAATCTCGGCTATGAACGCCTGGCAGAAAAATACGGGATCGGGCTTGCGGACCTCAATGAAGAGGACCTTGTCACACGGGAAAACAAAGAACTTTCAATCTTCCCGAAAATCCATCTCCCGAAGATCGCCTTTGACAGTTATATTGTTTCGCTTCCCGTGCTCAAGGCGCATTCTCTTTCCCGGATCACCGGCACCTTGAAAAACATGATGGGATTCGCCCCTCCTTCCCACTATTCAGGAGGCGGCGGCATGTGGAAAAAGGCGTTTTTCCACAAAAATCTCCACCAGGCGATCTTTGAGCTGAACCGGTATGTCAGTCCCGATCTTTCCATTCTGGACGCAAGCATCGGCCTTGCCGAATTCCACCTGGGCGGACCCCGTTGCAACCCGCCTGTTGCAAAGCTTGTGGGCGGATACAACCCGGT
>CAYFVA010000208.1:0-4473 GCA_964346265.1 uncultured Desulfobacterales bacterium | reverse complement strand
ATTTCGACCGGCATGAACGGTTTGATCAAATCTTTCCCAAAACCGAAGTCTGCGTCATCGGCGGCGGTGCGGCCGGAATGACCGCAGCGCTTGAAGCAGCCGAGCAAGGGGTGAGAGTAATCCTGCTGGAATCCAGGCCCCGGCTGGGGGGATTTTACGAGTATAGAACCAGCGTGGACGAGTCTGGTAATTTTCTGTATTCCAAAGCCCGGACCCTTGCTGATCAAGTGGAAGCCCATCCCGGTATCCGGGTGTTCAAACAAACCTCCATGGTCGGCGCATACAACAACAACCTGATTACGGCCTTTCAGAAAGGTGCTGACGCGGATTCTTTCCATGAACGATATATCGAAATCCGTGCACAAAGCGTGGTTGTTGCCACAGGATGCATCGAACGGCCGCTGATTTTTGAAAACAATGAGCGCCCCGGTATCATGCAGGTGGGATGTGCCCACAGGCTCTGCCGGACGTACGGAATCCTTCCCGGAAAAACCGCGGTTTTCAGTATCGGGCATGATCTCGGCCTTGAAGCGGCAGTGGATCTTTTTGACCTGGGGCTGAAAATCTCCTGTATCGCCGACCTGAGAGAAGACGGACAGGATCCGGAGCTTATGGAAAAAGTAAAAAAACGGAAAATTCCCTACTATCCCGGAAGAGTGGCAACCGAAGCTCTGGGCAGCAAACGGGTCACCGGCGTCAAGGTCGGGACCATCGACGGGACCGTGGAAGAAACCTACAATTGCGATCTCATTGTAGCCTCGGCCGGATTTACCCCGGTCACCGGACCTGTCACAATCAACCAGGGGAAACTGGCCTTTGATGAGCATACCGGATTTTTTCTGCCGGCCGAACTTCCTGAAAAAACCCGGGTTGCCGGGAGAATCAACGGTCTTGGCCATCCATCTTCCATTGAAGCTTCGGGAAAACTTGCCGGACTCAGGGCTGCCGCAGACTGCGGAATTGATCTTGCCAAAGAGATTGACAGTGCGCAGGAGAAACTCAACAGCCTCCCCGGTCCTTTGAGGGGAACCAAGTTCGTCACAGGTCCGGTCAGCGGCAGAAAGAGCTACATCTGCTTTGACGAAGACACCACCATCAAGAACATCAAGCAGGCCATTAAAAAAGGGTTTGACGTGCCCGAGCTGATCAAGCGGTACACGTCCGCCGGTACCGGTCCGGGGCAGGGAGGTATTCCCGGCCATAATCTGCCGCTCTTCACCGCCAAATTCAAGGTTGAAGAGAACGAGAAAATCCGGCCCACCAACCAGCGGCCCCCTATTGTACCCATGTTTTTGTCCACGTATGCCGGCCCCAACCACGACATGGCCAAAAGGACCCCCATGCACGACCGCCAGAAGAAAGACGGCGGTATATTCCGGCGTCTCGGGGTGTGGAGACGGGCCAGGTATTTTTCAAACGACCTATCCTGCAGAAAAGAAATTGAAAATGTGCGAAACAATGTGGGCATTCTGGACGGGTCCACCCTGGGCAAATTCCGGATTCACGGACCGGATGCAGTAAAGGCGCTGCAGAGAGTCTATATCAGCAACATGGAAAAAGTGAAGGAAGGCAGAGTCAAGTACACCGCCATGTGCAACGATGACGGGTGTGTCATTGACGACGGCATTATCACCAAACTTGGGGAAAATGACTATTTTTTCTCCACCTCCACGGGAAGAGCCGGTTCCACGGTGGAATGGATCCGCTACCATACCCGGTTCGAGGGATGGGACTTCAATCTTGTGAATCTTACGGATGCCCTCGGCGTCATCAACCTGTCCGGCCCCAATTCCCGGAAAGTCATCGAAAAGGTGGTGGACCAGGATATCTCCGGTGAGGCCCTGCCGTTCTCCGGGGTCAAGGAATACACCGTTTCCGATGTGATTCCCGTTACTGTCATGCGGCTCGGATTTGTGGGCGAGCTCTCTTACGAGCTGTATGTCCCTTCCTCGTACATGGAATCGGTCTGGGACCTTCTGCTTGATGCCGGAAAAGAGTTCAAAATCAAGAACTTCGGTGTGGAAGCCCAGAACGTGCTCCGGATGGAAAAAGGACACGTGATCCTGGGCCAGGAATCAGAGCAGCGGACCAATCTTACCGACATCAACATGGGATTCCTCTGGTACAGAAAAAAACCGGAAGCGAAAACAGTAGGGAACGTGGCACTTGAGCAGGCAGTCAATGAAACCGGACGCCTCAAACTGGTCGGTATCAAGATGAAAGATCCCTCCAGGGCACCCGGAGACGGCTGCGTGATTGTGGACGATACCCGGGTGAGAGGATATGTCTGTACGATCCGGAAGAGCTACAGCGTAGAAGGAGTAGTCGGTATGGCGCTTGTGGAGCAGCATCTGGCGGAAAAAGGAACAACCGTGTTTGTGTATGAAGATGAGTGTCAGGGAAATCTTTCCGAAGCCCAGGTCGTTCCAATGCCTTTTTACGATCCAGAAGGAAAACGAATGAAAGCATAAAGGAAGAGTACTATGGTTGATATGATTAGACGTTCACCGGTTACATTTGATAAAAGGCCCGCCAGAGTGGAAAAACGCCATAACTGGAATGTGGTGGCAGAGTACGCGGACGAGGGGAAGCAAGGGCCGTGGATCACCGATCTGTGCCACAAACCCCGTTGGGATGTACAGGATGGAAACCTGATGTCTCTGGCATCCTCCGATCTCCCGATTCCGGAAAATTACGGAGACTGTTCGCTTACTTCCGATATGGCGGTCAACCGGATGAACCGGACCCAGGCCTCGGTATGGCATTTTTCCGACGATGCCGTTGATATGCCGAATCAGAGGGCATATACGGATACAACAGATGCAACGGTTTTTCTGGCACTGTATGGAAAGAACGTATTTTCCATCACGGAAAAACTGACGAATCTTGATTTGAACGGTCCTGACAAAAATCCCCCGACGCTTGTCCAGGGACCGTTTTCCCATGTACCCTGCCAGATTCTCGTGGTGAGCAAGGAGGGGGAAACACCCGGAATTCTGTTTACCTGTTCCAGGGGATACGCAAGGGACATGGTGCATGCCGTTATGGATGCCGGAAAAGAATTCTCTCTTAAACCAGCAGGAGAGGATCGATGTAAACAATGGATAAACCAAATTTTGTAAGGAGAGAGAAATGACTAAAAAGTATGATGCCATCATCATTGGCGCGGGCGCCATTGGAACTCCGATCGCATATGAACTTTCCAAGATGGGGTACAAGACGCTGAATGTGGATAAAAGGCATGATGCAGGGGAAGGATCAACTGCTGGTTCATGTGCTATTGTACGGGCGCACTATTCAACCGAAGACGGTGTTGCCACGGCGTACGAGGGAATGAAATACTGGCTTGACTGGGAAAATTACCTTGGGAACGTGGAAGATGAAAAAGGTCTTTCCAAATACATGAACACCGGATCGATCCTGATTAAAAGCCAGGGTCATGACTGGAGAAAGGTACAGAGACATTATGATGCCGTTGGCGTGGAATACGAGGAATGGACCAACGAAGATGTGATCCGGCACGTGCCCGTTGTGAACATGTATGAATACTGGCCTGTAAAACGCCCCGAAGATCCCAGCTTTTTCGACCCCCCGACAAATGAACTGGAAGGGGCCATTTTCTGCCCGGAAGGCGGTTACGTGAATGATCCGGCGCTTTCCTCCCACAATACCATGAGAGCGGCTGAAAAGTACGGGGCTGAATTCATGTTCAATGTAAAAGTGGTGGACGTCCGGTCCGAGAACAACAAGGTTCAGGGCATCACCCTTGAAGACGGCAGTCAGTTTGACGCGGACATCGTGGTTAACTGCGGCGGTCCTCATTCATTCAAGGTCAACCAGATGGCAGACGGTGTGTTCGAAGGGTGCAACATCAAGACCAAGGCCCTGCGGCACGAGGTTATGCACTGCCCCTCTCCGGAAGGATACGACTACCTCAATGACGGGTATCACATGTCTGACGGAGATGTCGGATGCTACTACAGGCCTGAAGTCGGCAACTATTTTCTGATCGGAAGCGAAGACCCGGACTGTGATCCCCAGGAATGGGTGGACCCGGATGAGTTTTACTCAGGCAAGGGCGAACCCGGCCGGAACAACCAGCTGACCAAAGCCCAGTGGAAGGCCCAGTGCTACCGGCTCGGCAGAAGGATTCAATCGCTCGAGGTTCCGGAACAGCCCAAGGGTGTTGTGGATCTGTACGACTGTTCCGACGACTGGATTCCCATCTATGACAAATCTGATCTGGACGGATTTTACATGGCAGTCGGCACCAGCGGCAACCAGTACAAGAACGCGCCTGTGGTCGGCAGAATGATGGCGGAACTGATTGATGCGGTTGAAAAGGGTCTGGACCATGACAATCAGCCGTTTCAGTATGAACTCAAATACATTCCCGGCAAAAAAATCGACATGGGATTTTACTCCAGGAAAAGAGAGATCAACTACGACTCCAGTTTCTCCGTGAACGGATAA
>CAYFVA010000207.1:0-4474 GCA_964346265.1 uncultured Desulfobacterales bacterium | reverse complement strand
CCGGGTGGATTTTGTCTTGCCAAACGCCGGGATATCATATAAAATATTGAGAATATATGCACTGATTTTTTGAGGATTAAGACGGATCATGATCCCCGGTTTCGAGGCCATTGTAGAAGAAAGAATCAAAAAAGCCCGGAAAAAAGGAGAGTTCGACAATCTCGACGGGCTGCACAAACCCCTGAAATTCGAGGATGAAAATGTACCCGAGGAGCTGAGGCTTGCCCACAAAATCCTGAAGAATTCCGGGTTCCTTCCCCCTGAAGTTGATCTTCGAAACAAAATATCACGCACGGAGACCCTTCTTGAAACCGTGGATTACGGTGACCCCGAGCGCACCCGGCTTCAAAAAAAGCTCAACTATTACATGAGCAAACTTGACACATTTGGAGGGGCGGGCGGCGAAAAATCCATGCTTCCCCATCTGTACAGGGAAAAGATCTTACACAAACTGTCATGAAATTCAGAAAAAAAGACAAAGAAGGCTTGTTCAAAGGCATTTTTGCCATGTACTTCATTCTGATCCTGCACGTGTTCCTGCTGGCCGGGATTGGACTGACCGTTGTGCTGTTCAAGGGGATGTACACCTATCTTCCCTGGATTCTCGGTGGGGCCGCTGTTCTGGTCATCATCTTCGCGTTTGCCTTGTACCGAAAACTTCGCGGCGGCACCCGGGATATGAAAAGCGTACTGGCATCGGATGAATTTGCCGACCGCGACATTGAAGTCAAACTGCTCGGCGGGCTCGCCACTTTCAACATCAGCGCCGAGACAAAAGATCCGTCCCGGCTTTTACCTTCCGGTCCGGAAAATGAAAACCGGGCGGGCAAGGCCCTTGAATCCGCTGAAGGCCGGGCGGAAAGGAAAATTGTCGAACTGGCCGACCTTTATGAAAAAAACCTGATAACCCGGGAGGAATTCGACCACGCCAGGCAAAAGGTTCTCCAGGGCTGAAAAAAGGACATCACCATGCCGAAAACAAAACTTGCCCTGTTATCAGGGGGCATATCATCAGAACGCGAGGTATCGCTGAATAGCGGCAACCAGGTATTTGAAGCCCTGAACAAAGAGCGGTACGACATCACCCGGTATGATCCGGCCACGGACCTTCAACAGCTGGTTGAAAACGCGGAGAATATCGATGTGGCTCTTGTTCTGCTGCACGGTCCCTACGGGGAAGACGGAACCGTCCAGGGGCTTCTGGATCTTCTGGGCATCCCCTACCAGGGGGCCGGTGTCCTGGGGAGTGCGGCAGCCATGAACAAACTTGCCTCCAAGCGGCTTTACAGGCAGGCCGGCATCCCTACCCCGGAATACATGGTCCTGAATGAGAAAGAACAGATGGAGCCATACGCCATCATGGATCAGATGGAGCTTCCGGTGGTGGTGAAACCCGCATGCGCCGGATCGAGTGTGGGTATGACCATCGTAAAATCCGAATCCGGTCTGAAAGAGGCTGTGGAAAAGGCATTCGAACATGACGATTGTGTGCTGGTGGAAGCGTATATCAAGGGTAAAGAACTGACCTGCGGGGTAATCGGAAACAAAGATGCAAAAGCTCTGCCGGTCATCGAGATCGTGCCCGGAAAAGACCACGAATTTTTTGACTATGATGCCAAATACCTGCCCGGCGCCACGGAAGAAATCTGTCCGGCCCGTATCGACAGCCCCACCACCCGTCAGATTCAAAAAATCGCGGTGAAAGCCCACCACGCCCTTTTCCTCAAAGGATACAGCCGGACCGACCTGCTCCTTTCCCAGGGGGAGCTGTACGTGCTCGAAACCAACACGATACCCGGCATGACCGCAACAAGTCTGTATCCCCAGGCCGCCGGCGAGGCCGGATATTCGTTTACGGCCCTGCTGGATGAACTGGTTGATCTTGCAATGGACAAAACGAAAGGATAGGTTATGAGAATACTTGTAGTGGGAGGCGGAGGCCGGGAACACGCACTGGTATGGAAAATATCCCAGAGCCCTCTTGCCGAAAAAATTTTTTGTGCCCCGGGCAACGCCGGGACCCGGGATTTCGCGGAAAACGTCCCTGTCAGCGCAGAGGATGTGGACGGGCTTGCAGAATTTGCCGAAAAAGAGAATATCGACCTTACCGTAGTCGGGCCGGAAGCTCCTTTGGTCAACGGCATTGCCGACATTTTCACGGCCAGGGGACTGAAGATCTTCGCTCCCGACAGCAAAGGGGCCATGCTCGAAGGCAGCAAACGTTTTGCCAAAGACCATATGAACCGGTACGGCATTCCCACTGCAAAAGGGGAAGCCTTCACCGACCCTGAAGCGGCCAAAGAATATATCGACACTTTGGGCGCCCCTGTAGTGGTCAAGGCGGACGGTCTTGCCGCAGGCAAAGGCGTGATCCTCTGCGATACGGTGGAAGAAGCCCGCAAGGCGGTGGACGGAATGATCACCGGCAAGAATTTCGGACAGGCCGGAGAAACCGTGGTGATCGAAGAAACCCTCAAAGGAGAGGAGGCTTCCTTTATCGTGTTCACAGACGGTAAAACCGTACTGCCGCTTCCCGAATCCCAGGACCACAAACGGATTTTTGACAATGACCAGGGCCCCAACACCGGCGGAATGGGCGCATACTCCCCCGCCCCCGTCCTCACTCCGGCGCTTCGGGGGAAAGTCATGCAGGAGGTTATGATCCCGGCGGTAAAAGGAATGGAAACCCAAGGAACCCCCTTTACAGGCGTCCTGTACGCCGGCCTGATGATCGATAACGACGAAATCAAGGTCCTTGAGTTCAATGTGCGGATGGGGGACCCGGAAACCCAGCCGATCCTGATGCGGACCCGAAACGATATCGTTCCCCTGATGAAGGCCTGTACCGACGGGACTTTGGATGAACACGATATAGAGATCGATCGTAGAGCGGCCATGTGTGTGGTAATTTCCGCCGGGGGCTATCCCGGTTCCTATGAAAAAGGCCGTCCGATCTATGGCCTGGACCGGGCCGCTGCAGTAAAAAACACGGTGGTGTTCCACGCGGGCACGGATCTTTCCGACGGCCGCGTGGTTACCAGCGGCGGAAGAGTGCTCGGCGTGACCAGCCTCGGGGACACCATCGAAGATGCACAGAAAACAGCCTATCTTGCCTGCTCGAAAATTGAATTTACAGACCGCTTTTACAGAAAGGACATTGGAGCCAAAGCAATGAAAAAGAATACAAGCGCACCCAAAGTCGGAGTCGTTATGGGCAGTGATTCAGACCTGCCGGTAATGGAAGAGACATTGAAGATGCTGAAAAAATTTGATATTCCTTACGAGGTCACCGTTGCCTCGGCCCACCGGACCCCGGACAAAGCCGGCCAATGGGCTTCTTCCGCCAGGGACAAGGGGATGAAAGTAATCATAGCCGGTGCCGGGCATGCCGCCCATCTTGCCGGCGTGATAGCCGCACATACCACGTTGCCCGTGCTCGGCGTGCCCATTGATTCTTCCGCGCTTTCCGGCCTGGATTCGCTCCTCTCCACCGTTCAGATGCCGCCCGGCGTTCCCGTGGCCACCATGGCCGTAGGCAAACCCGGAGCCGCCAACGCAGGCATCTTTGCCGCCCAGATTCTCGGGGTGTCCGAAAGCGTGACCGCGGAAAAGCTCGCCGAATACAAAACCGAAATGGCGGAAAAGGTGGAAAAGAAGGCTGCGGCACTTGGCTGATGCGCCCCACATCCTTTCGATCCATCCCGGGGCACCGGAGCCAAGCCTGATCAACAGGGCCGGAGAGACCATCGAAAAAGGCGGAACCGTGGTCTTTCCGGCCCGGTATCTATACGGGATCGCAGCGGATGCATTTCAAAAGGAACCTGTCGAGCGGATTTTTCAAATCAAGAAGCGCTCCCATCAAAACCCCCTGCTGGTTTTGATCAAAAACCGCAGCCAGCTGGAAAGCCTTGTCACCGGAATCCCGAAAGCGGCGGAAAAACTCATGCATGCCTTCTGGCCGGGAAACGTAACACTGGTCTTTTCCGCCTCGGACCGCATACCTGACCGGGTAACAGCCGGGACCGGGAAAATCGGCATACGGATACCGTTTCATCCGGTGGCCCGGGCCCTTGTGGAACGGCTCGATACCCCGATCACGGGCACCAGCGCCAACATTTCCGGGAAACCCGGCTCCGGCCGGGTGGACGGAATCGATTCCTCCTTCATAGAAAAGACCGATCTTGTCCTGGACGCAGGTGAGTTGAAATCCGGCATTGGCTCAACAATCGTGGATATCACCTCCACCCCCGCCCGGGTCCTGCGGCAGGGCGAAATTCCCGCCGAAGAAATCTTCCGGGTCATATCAGAATAATCTCGATCCCCTGCAAAGGGTATTGACAAGAAAGAAATTTTCCAATATTACTGGTGTAAATTTTACGCCGGAGTGGCGGAAACGGTAGACGCAGAGGACTCAAAATCCTCCGGGCCCTGTGCCCTTGTCGGTTCAAGTCCGACCTCCGGTACCAGTAAAATC
>CAYFVA010000206.1:0-4482 GCA_964346265.1 uncultured Desulfobacterales bacterium | reverse complement strand
GAAAAAGGCTGGCAAAAGCAATGAGTCCGAATCCGTCCAGTGCCGGATCCCGTCCCGGCACTTTGGTGGAAAGACCCAATCCGAGCGCTGCTACAATCGGCACGGTCACGGTGGAAGTGGTTACGGCGCCGGAGTCGTACGCCAGCGGAATAATGCGCTTGGGTGCGAAAAAAGTCTGGATGATCACAATCATGTATCCCCCGACAATATACAGGTAAAGGGGTGTGCCTGTAACGATACGGAACGATCCGAGGGTGATGCCCACTGCAACCCCTGCGGCAACCGTCATTCTGAGCCCCCACTGGGTTATGGTGCCGGAAGAAGCTTCAGAAGCCTTGAATGCCACTGCAATCAGGGAGGGTTCCGCGATCGTTGTGGCAAACCCGACCATGAAAGCAAAAAGGTAAATCCATCCGTAGGCTTTCCAGTCCACCTGGGTTACGGTCTTGCCCGCACCGTAGATAAAATCCGGGTCGGACAGCTGATCCGCCATAATGGAGCCCAGGGGGAAAAGGGCTTTTTCGAGTCCGGCCAGAAAAAGCGCAAGACCCAGGACCACGTATAAGCCGCCCACGATGAGCTGGGGCATGCGGGAGAACCGTTTTCTGAGAACCGCTGCCTGAAAAAAAACGATCAAAAGCGCAATCGGCAGCACATCCCGGGCCGTTGCAACCAATGTGCCGCCGAACCCGTTCATGAAATCCATAATCATAATTCAATCACCCGAAAATAATCAGACCGTATCCCATGACAAAAATGATGGGAAGTAGGCAAGCAAGCGCCACAAGTCCGAAGCCGTCAAGAAGAGGGCTTCTTCCCTTGATGCTGGAGGAAAGCCCGACCCCGAGGGCGGCCACCAGCGGCACCGTGATCGTGGATGTGGTGACGCCTCCCACGTCATAGGCCACCCCGATAATTTCTTTGGGGGCAATCAGGCTGATCATGGCGACGCATACATAACCACCGATAATCAAATAATGCAACGGCCACCCCAGCAGGATTCGCAGCACACCGACAAGGAGGGCGATACCCACGGAAAAGGCCACGCTCAACCGAATTCCCAGGGCATACTGGTCCATTGCCTCCGGGGTCGCCTCGATCAGCCCCCCCTCGCCGGCGATCTTTCCAGCCTCGGCAGCAACCGCGATAAGCGCCGGCTCCGCAACAGAGGTGGAAAACCCCAGAGCAAAGGCGAACACAAGAAGCCAGAAAATACTCCCTTTCCTGGTGAGTGCATGGGCCATCTCCTCTCCCACGGGAAACAGACTCATTTCCAGTCCCTGGACGAACAGGGCCAGGCCTACTATGACAAGCAAAGTTCCTGCCATGACGCCTCCCATGTCCGGAAGCGGCTGCCGCAGGACCACCAGCTGGAAAAACGCGATGACGAACACAACGGGAAGAAGGTCCGTCACCGCGCTTTTCAGTCTTTTGAATATGACAGTAAGTATTTTGTAATTCATTTCACCCAGCCGGATCAAAAGGTACTGCCGCACAGAATGTACGAAAGCGGCAGGTCTGTGATGTCCCCCCTCCATGAACTCCGGAGAGGGGACGGTTCAGCAAAAAGGCCTAATGTTCAAGCCTCAATCCCGCTCCTTCAAACATATACATGATCGCAAATCCATACCACAAGGTATATACCACATAAAATATAAGAGAGAAAGCCACAACTCCCCACTTGGAACCTATTTTTTCCGGTTCAATGGTATAGTAGTTGTAAGAAGCTTCCACTGCCCTTTTCTGTATCCTGTCCAGCATAAGGGCCGCCTTGAAAGATTTCTGCTCCTGGAGCTCCTTTTCTATAAGCTTGTTCAGCCGCCACCAGTTGTATACCACCTCTTTTTCGTTGTAGCCGTATTTCTCCGACAGCTCTTCCCCTTTATTATAGTACATAAGATCACTGTCATCGATGCAGTTCAACATAAGGGCGCCAAGCCCCCCTTCAACCGTAAGGGTATTATCCTGCAAGATTACCGACGCTCCGCTTTCCTCAATCAACCGGGCACTCTTTTCCGCCTGATCGGTGCTCTTCGTTTCAAGGGTCAGTTCTACGTTCTGACCTTCAAAAGGCTTCACTTCCCCCCTGAGTTTATCCATGTAATATGCAGAACCCTTTGATATGGAGTTGTACAGATCATCAAGATACTCAAGGCCGTTCTGCCCGTTAAACAGCGGCATGAAAATCAGTACAAAGACAACAAGAAAGGCCGCCATCATACCGAGTCCTTTATAAAATGTTTTTGGATACGCAATCATGACACAGCCTCCCCTTTTAATTTTTTAAGATTCATCAGAAAGGTTGCTATAACCCAGACCCCGAAAGCACCGATAACCAGGAAAAAGGCGTAGATACCTATGGTGTTTAAAACATCTCCCAGCCGGGCGGATATGGAAATCACTTCAAGCTCGTCAAGCTTTGCAGGCAGTGCGAATATACGGTTGACAAACCCCGCAAGCACTGCCATGGCATAAAAACCGCGGATGGTTATGCCTTTGACGACCTTGGTAACCATGGCCCCGATCTGAACGCCGAGCAGAGAGCCGAGAAGCATTCCCATGGCAAGGGTGTAAAAGATAAACCCGTAAATTGCATACTGGCCGATGCCTGCATACCCTGCTGTGAAGACGATCTGGAATATATCCGTCCCAACGGTTGTAGCAGATGACACCCCAAGCATGTAAACAAATATGGGGAAGGTGAGAAACCCCCCGCCAACGCCCATGATACCGGCCGCAAGGCCGACCAGTGCGCCGCTTAAAACAAGAAACACCCATGAGATGCTTCTTCCGCCCGGCACCAGATCCTGATCAAAATTCACCATCGGCGGAATTTTAACAGCCTGAAGTTTCTTTGGAAGGTCACCCATCTCGGCCCCTTCGCCGCCGCCGCCGTGGGCATCGGAGTCATCACCGGCTTTTCTCGCCTTCAGAAAGTCGTACAGGGCGTAAAAACCCAGAAAGCCCAGCATTAACGAATATACGGTTGTGATAAACGCATCACTCAAAACAGGGTTCGTCTCATAGAGCACCCTGTTGAGCAGCCCGCCGCCGGTGGCCCCAAGAATCGCTCCTATCAAAAAGACAACTGCAAGAGCGATGGATACGTTCCCAAGTTTTCTGTGGATGACGCTTCCCATTATCGCCTTTGCAAATATATGGAAAAGGTCCGTTCCCACGGCAAGTATCCCTTTGATGCCCGCACTCATCAATGCCGGGGCGATGATGAATCCACCGCCCGCACCGATACAGCCCGTGATCAATCCGGCCCCGAGTCCGATAAGGATAGATACGAGAAAAATCGATGTTGTGTAAAAAGCAGGAGTGTATGCTTTTTTCCCGCCAAGAAGCTCCGGCAGATTTGATGCAGCCATGTCATCCGCAAAAACGATACCTCCGAGCACCACGGGGATAAGACAGAGCAGAAGCAGAAACACCCGCTTTTTATCCCTGAGAATCGTGTTGGAGACATCCAGTTCCCATTTTGCATGTGCCCTGGCACCATGCATCATAAAACTGCCCCACATTTTAAAAAATTTCATTTTGCAAGTTCCTCCGTTTAACCAGATTCAATTTTCATTTCTATTGCAGACTTTTCCAAAGCCTGCACTCACTTGAGATGGCAATTCGCCGCCATCATAACTAATACTGTTCACCAGGCCCATTGTGTGGCGGGCAAGAAAAAATACCAGCGGACGGCGCCGGTATTTACAATCGTATTTTTGACTTTAGCTTTAGCTTTATCCGGGAAGTCCGGATTTATTGAAAGGGAAGTATCGCAGGGCTTGAAGTCCCTGGGGGTCTCAAGCCTTTCAGGGCAATCATCAAACTGCTTATCTTTACCATACCAAAGGGTATGAATAAAAAGGGCTACTTTACACATCATTATAAGGTAGTCCTCCGAATTCAGGTCACGTTTTTATGGGCAAGATTCATGACCCGAACCTTGATGGATTCTGTGGAATCCTTCTGAAGGTGGATCGTGAATTTTCCCGACATCTGCCGTTTTCATGGAGCTCCCTCCGGAACTATTCTCCGGTTTTTCTTACATTTGGTTTGTTGAATTTTGTTTTCCATAAAACCTTTTCGAGCACCCATGTGTATTTCCCTGCATCCTTCCCCTGTACAAAAGCGGGAAAAGCCGGTATCCAGCATTTCATAAACCAGCCGAAATTCCCGATCAACAGGGATTCAAGCGCAGATTTATCATATAAAACCTACTATTTCAACAAATAAAATACTCCTTTATCCGGATCGAATGATTTATGAAACCGGCTTGAAAAACCGGTGCTGTGCAGCCGCGGATATTGACAACACACCCCGGGAAAGGCCGACACAAACCAGTAAGGCCGTTGGAAATACATACATTTACTGTATAAAGCGCAGAATTTTGATCCGTCTCTTCAAACGTTTCCTGAAACCGATTCGGTGGAGATATATAATATATGGATAAGGATGATAGGCTGGAGTCAAAGGCAGAGC
>CAYFVA010000205.1:0-4517 GCA_964346265.1 uncultured Desulfobacterales bacterium | reverse complement strand
CGGCATGCTGATCCCTCCGCCGATGCCGAATACCACGACAGCGGCGATCAGGTCCGCATAAGACGAGGACAGAGTGAGCATCAGCATGGAGATGCTGCAGAGCAGGCCGCCCGTGACCACCATCATTTTCTTGTTGGCCCGGTCCGCCACCCATCCCATGGGCAGGTTCAAAAGTCCGCTGATAAACACCCCGAGCATCACCAGAAGTCCGGTTGACGTCCCGGAAAGGGCAAATTCCCGGTCCGCGAAAAGCGGCACAAAACACCAGATCACCCCGATGCACGAGGTGTAGGCAAACCGCATGAAAAATATGCCGGCAAGTGCAGGATCTCTTGCCAGAATACGCATTTTTACGGGAATCCGTTCTTTTGTCCGCACGGATTCTTTTTTCACAGAGGGCAGGAACCGGATGCTCAAAAGAAACCCGATCGCAGAAAGAATCCCCATGCAAAGAAACGATGCGTCCATGGAAAAGGTGTCCTTGATGGTACCGCCCATCAGCGGGCCGAGACTGAGGCTGGCAAACATGGACATGTTGAAAAGCCCCATGGAATAGCCTTCTCTGCCGGTTTCCGTGATTTCCCCGATGTAGGCCTGGACCACCGGCATGATCATGGCCGATGCGATTCCCTGGACGAACCGGATCAGGATCAATGAATTCACATCCGTGGACAGGATAAAGGCCACGGATACCAGGGCATATCCGGCAAGTCCGGTCAGAATGAACGGTTTTCTTCCTCTCTTGTCGGAAAGCCGCCCGAATACCGGCAGAAGAAAAATCCTTGAAAACGAGAACGAGCCGAACACAAGACCCACGTAAATCCCGGTAGCGCCGAGTTCGTTGGCGTACACGGGCAGAAGCGGCACCACGATCCCCACACCGGTGACGGTGGTGAAGATGGTGAAGAACAACGTGATGAAGATGCTTTTATGCGGGGAGGGGATAAATCCCTTCTTGAACTTCGGCAAAGGGGACACCCGGTTTATGCTCCGTCCAGATATTCTTCCACATGATCCAGAAACCGGCTTTTGTAGGCGAACTGTCCTTTCCGGTAGTTGGAGCAGGTGAGGTACAGGTACTGTTCCGCCCGTGTCATGGCCACATACATCAGGCGCCGCTCCTCGCTGAGCTCTTCTTGCCCCTCCTGAAGGGACCGCCAGTGGGGGAACAGGTTTTCCTCGCATCCCACAATAAATACCGCGTCAAATTCAAGTCCTTTGGCCGAATGAATGGTAAGAAGAGAGACTCCTTTATCCTTCTGATCCTCTTCCTCCTTGCTGTCCTCCCGGATAAGGGCGGCCTCCTCGAGGTACTCGTACAGGTCCGCCTTTTCCTGGGCCGTGTATCTGAGCTGTTCAATGTTTTCCACCCTGGTAATATACTCGTCCTTTGTTTTGGCCAGTTTTTCCAGGTATGCTTTGTATCCGGTTTCAATGATCACCTCGTCAATGGCCTGTACCGGTGCGAGCGACTTTATCGAGTCGAGAAGATCGAGAACAAAGGTGACATTCGCGTGAACTTTCTGCGTCAGAATCTTTTCATGCACGGTTTTCCGGGCCGCTTCCATCAGACTCATGCCGGAGGATCTGACCGAGTTGATCTTTTTGATCATGGACGGTCCGATTCCCCTTTTCGGGGTATTGAGGATCCGTTCAAAAGAGACGTCGTCCGATGGAAATGCCGCGGCACTCAGGTAAGAGTTGATATCCAGGATCTCCATGCGCTCGAAGAATCCCTGGCTTCCCACCATCCGGTACGGGATGCCGAATTTCCGGAAGGTCTTTTCAAACGGCAGGGAACAGAACTTGGTCCGGTACACCACCGCAGTTTTTTCAAACGGAATGCCCCGGCCTCTGGCATCCAGACCGATGATGCGCCTTGCCACCCATTCGGCCTCCTCCAGATCCGAAAAAAAGTCCCGGATTTCGACCTGTCCCCCGGTTTTGCGGGAAAAGCATTTTTTGTCCATCTTGTCCGGGTTGTAATCGATGAGATCATTGGCCGCCTGGACGATCTCGTCTGCGGAGCGGAAATTTTCCTCCAGCCGGAATACGCGGGCTTTGTCATACTGCTGTGGAAACCGGAGAAAATGGTTGACGTTGCTGCCCCTGAATCCGTACACTGCCTGCCAGTCGTCTCCCACGCAGAACAGGTTGCCGTGATCCCCCAAAAGGAGCCGGGTGATCTCCTCCTGAAGGTCGTTGGTGTCCTGGTACTCATCCACCAGGATATGAGTGAAATGCTGCCGATAATAGGTTCGGACCTGTTCGTGTTTTTTCAGGATGTCCCGGGTTTTGAGCAGAATATTGTCAAAGTCCACCGAGTTCATCTGGAAAAGCCTGTCTTCATAGGCCCTGAAAAGATCAAGGATGTTCATGGACCGCAGCCCCGGATGAAGATCAAAGTATTTTTCCGGGTTCCCCGAGTTCTTGGCCCTGGAGATCAGGGAAAGCACACGCCCCTCGAGTTTTTTGTCCATGTTGTGGGCCATCAGGACTTCTTTGACGGTTTTTTTCTGCTGGTAGACGGACAGGACCTGGATCGGGGTCTCGTATCCCAGAAGGTGACAGTGGCTTTTGAGGATCACAAGGCATGCCGAGTGATACGTCCGCACCCAGGGAAACCTGCTGAAACCGAAACCGGTGATTTCCGTAAGGCGGGACTTCATCTCGTCCGCCGCCTTGTTGGTAAAGGTGATGGCAAGGATCCGTTCCGGGTCGGCCCCGGACTCGACGAGTTTGGAAATCTTGGCCGTGAGCGTCCGGGTTTTTCCCGACCCCGCGCCCGCTACCACGAGTGCGGGGGTTCCTTCATGGTCTACCGCATTCTTCTGCTGCTCGGATAATTCCATAGGATCTGTTTCAACTCTCCTTTATGATCTCTTCCAGGACCGACTCCACTGCCGTCCGGATCTGTTCCAGTTTCTTTTCGGTTTTCGCTTCAAACCGCAGCACGAGGGCCGGCTGGGTATTGGAGGCCCGGACAAGACCCCATCCGCCGTCGAACAGCGCACGCATGCCGTCGATGTCGATGACCTCCCTCTCCTTTTGAAAATGCTCGGTGACGGCGCGGACCACCTCGAATTTTTTGTCGTCCGGGCATTCGACCCGGATTTCCGGTGTGGTAAAGGTTTCGGGCAGATCCTTGAGCAATCCGGAAACGCTTGTTTTTTCTTTGGTGATGATTTCCAGCAGCCGCAGGGTTGCGTACAGGGCGTCGTCATACCCGAAATACCGGTCTTTGAAAAACATGTGTCCGCTCATTTCCCCTGCAAGCTCGGCGTTCTCCTCTTTCATTTTCTTCTTGATCAGGGAATGGCCGGTCTTCCACATGACCGCCCGGCCGCCCTTCTGTTCGATATCGTTGTACATGTTCATGGAGCATTTAACCTCGGATATGAATGTAGCCCCTGGTTTTCTTTCCAGAATCTCCCGGGCGAAGATCACCATGAGCTGGTCCCCGTAAATAACAGACCCGTTTTCGTCCACCACGCCGATCCGGTCCCCGTCTCCGTCGTATCCCACGCCGAGGTCGAGTTTTTCCGTCTTGACAAGTTCGATCAGATCGGTAAGGTTCTTTTTGACCGTGGGATCGGCCTCATGGTTGGGAAAGTTTCCGTCCATGTCGCAGTACAGATCACGGACTTCACACCCGAGTTCCCGTAAGACCGGAAGGGCGGTTGTTCCGCCGGTTCCGTTGCCTGCATCGATTCCGATCCGGACGTTGTCTGTGATGTCGATGTTCTTTACCAGGAAACGTTTGTACGGGGTGAGAACGTCCGCCTTGTCCACTTTTCCATTGCCCTCTGAAAAATCCTGTTTTTCGATGATGGTACGGATTTCCTGCAATCCCTCACCGTGGATGGAATCCGACCCGTTCATCAGCTTGAAACCGTTGTACTCCGGAGGATTATGGCTTGCCGTGATCATGGCGCCGGCTTCCACAGGCAGGGTTTCAATGGAAAAATAGAGTACCGGGGTGGGACACACGCCAATATCCACTACATCGCATCCGCTTGACAGAAGGCCTTTGATGAACCGGTCGGCAAACCGGTCCGAACTTTTCCGGCAGTCTCTTCCCAGGCTGGCACTTGATTTGCCGTTTTTGCGAAGCAGAGTCCCATAGGCTTTCCCGATCAGTTCCACATCCGGTTCCGTGATATCTTTGTAAGCGACTCCTCTTATATCATACTCCCTGAATATGTTCGAATTCATAACTGCCTCCTTTTATAAAAGTGCGGATAGAAGAGCAAGAACCCCCAGCGCCCAGCAATAGGGGGCAAACATATAGAACTTGCCCTGGTTGACGATTTTCAGTAAAAGTACAAGTGCAAAATAGCCGGTGATGAACGATACAACAGTCCCGTAAAGGGCGGCTTCACTGAATCCCGCATTTGTGCCGATCGAATCCTTGAGGCTCAAGAGCTGGGCCCCGAAAATGGCGGGCAGACTCAGCAGGAAGGAAAACCGGGCCGCGGTTTTCCGCTCGATTCCGGCAAAGACAGCCATGGATATGG
>CAYFVA010000204.1:0-4526 GCA_964346265.1 uncultured Desulfobacterales bacterium | reverse complement strand
CCACCCAGTACCGCTGTTCGATTCCGGTTCTCTGCCGTATCCATTCATCACTTGTTTCCATGATTTTCTCAAGATCCGTATTCGTGACCAGTCGGGTCGGCAGCGCCTTTCCGGTTCCTTTGATGACTGATTTTTTCATATCAACGCCTTTACATGTTTATGAATTGATTTTGTACATGATGTGCTGTATTATTCTCCCTTTCGAATTAAACCCGATATATAAACCATTTAACAGAATCAAGTAAAGAAAAAACATTGTTTATTCAAGTTACCATTCTTCTGGCAGGAGCCGTTCTTTTGTATATCGGCTCTGAAATGCTTGTAAAGGGATCTTCGTCCACCGCAATTCTGTTTGCCGTAAAACCCGTGATCGTCGGCCTGACTATCGTCAGCCTCGCCACGTCGGCTCCCGAGCTCCTGGTAAGTCTCGTGGCATCAATAAAAGGATCCGGGGATATCTCCATCGGTAACATTCTCGGCAGCAATGTGATCAACATTGCCCTGGTTCTCGGATTGACCGCCGTAATCAGCAAAGTCGAGGTCAACAAAAGCATCATCCGGTTTGAACTTCCGTATATGGTGGGCGTGTCCGTACTGTTCTGGTTTCTCTGCATTGACTGCAACATCGGTATTTTTGACGGAGTGATATTGTTGGCGCTGCTTGGCCTTTTTCTGGTGATCAGTATCAAAAACGCAAAAGACAAAAACAACAGCAGTACAGCTTATACGGAAAAAACTTTCAAGATTTTTTTCAAAAACACTGCTTTTATTATCACCGGGATTCTCGGGTTGGCATGGGGAGCGGATCTGGTGGTACGGAAAGCCATATTCATAGCAGAAGCTGTCGGACTGACCCAGGCGTTCATCGGGATATCCGTGGTGGCTGTGGGGACCTCGCTTCCGGAACTTGCCACTTCCGTTGTTGCGGCGGCAAAGAAAGAAAGTGACATTACCGTGGGAAACATCGTCGGAAGCAACCTTTTCAACATCTGTCTCGTCATGGGAAGTGTGGGGGTTCTCAATCCGGCAATGATCAACTGCAGCCTTTTGTATTTTGAAATCCCGTTCATGATTCTGCTTGCAGTTTTGCTCTATGTGGTTTCTCTCATGAAAAACAGGCTGAATTCTTTTACCGGTGTTGCTTTCATTGTATTTTTCTTTGCCTATATAGCAATAGCATACTGGAAATAAATTCAAGAATTTGCATTTTTTTCTTGCCTTGCCTTGTTCAGGTATTGTAGTATTCAATACTATTCTAAAATTTCGGAGATACCGGATGAAGAAAGCGTATCGACTTTTAATCGTGGATGACAGTGAAGAGCTGATCGATTCGTTCAACGAGTTTTTCAGCTCAATGGGATACGACGTTGTGACCGCCCGGGACGGATTTTCCGCATTAAAGCTGATACGGGAAGCCACCCAAAAGATCGATTTGGTGATGACTGATCTGGTGATGCCGAACATCAGCGGTGTAGGACTCATATCCATCATCAAAAAAGAATATCCGGGTCTGGCCACGGTGGCTGTGACCGGATACGGAGACCATCCGGGCGCCCTGGCCTCTGAGGCGGAAGTCGACCGTATTTTTTACAAGCCGCTCAATCTTTATGAAATTGAAAAAGAAATCTGCGGACTTTTAAAGAACCAGACAACATAACTCAACTTTTTTTTACTTTTTCGCCATGAACAAGACATTGCCCATTATCGGCGTAAGCGAGGCCACTCTCAAGATCAAGGAGTTGATCAGCCACGTGGCCGGCACCTGTCTGAATATTCTCGTCACCGGAGAGACAGGGGTGGGCAAGGAGCTTGTGGCTCAGAACCTGCACACTTTATCGCCGCGATCGAACAAGGCGTTTGTCAAAGTCAACTGTGCAGCACTTCCGGAAACCCTGCTCGAAAGCGAACTGTACGGGTATGAGAAAGGGGCGTTTACCGGTGCTCACCGGAACAAGCAGGGGAAGTTCCAGGCAGCCGACAACGGGGTTCTTTTTCTTGACGAGATCGGAGACATGACCTTTTCACTGCAGTCCAAAATGCTGCATGTACTTCAGACCGGAGAGTTCTCCCCCCTCGGCTCCGAACGGGAATACAAAACCAATGCATGGGTTATTGCCGCCACCAACCACAATCTAGAAGAAAAGATCGCCAGAAAAGAGTTCCGGGAGGATCTTTTTTACAGGCTCAATATTATCAAAATCGAAATCCCCCCGCTCCGTGAACGGCCTGAAGACATCCCTTCCCTTATCGACCACTATCTCAAGATGTTTTCAGCAGAGTATCCGGACAGCCGGCTGGAAAGACCCCCTCAAAAAATCATGCAGAAATTTACGGAATATCCGTGGCCTGGTAACATCCGGGAGCTCCAGAACGCCATCAAAAAGCAGGTGATTTTACACGACTGGGAAAAGGTGCTGGCTGAACTCAACCATATCCCCCAAAACGATACCCGCTCCGTTGAAACATCAGAAGACGATCCGGAAACGGAAAAATCGGTGGCCTCCCTGATGCCTCTTTTATCCGAATTCATCAACCTTCCTGCAACCACGGGCAACATGTGCGAGGAGATTTCCCTCAAGCAGATCAAAAAGGAGGTTCATGGCAAAGTGGAAAAAGAAGTCATCACCTATGTACTCCACCAGACCGGGTGGAACCGGTCCAAGGCGGCCAGAATTCTGAAAGTGAGCTACAAAACCCTTCTTTACAAACTCAAGGAACTGGAAATCATCCCCACATCCCGAATATAGGCTGGACATTCTCCGGTTCCCCCTGCCTGCTTGATTCGGCGTGTCAACCCGAATTCCGGTTTTTGAACACGAGTTCTTCGTTTTCAGCGGAAATTTTCACCGTATCCCCCTCTTTGACCTTTCCTGCAATCAGTTCCATGGACAGTGGATTTTCCAGGTGCTTCTGGATCACTCTTTTCAGCGGACGGGCACCAAAGACCGGATCAAATCCGAGATCGGAAATAAAACGCAGGGCCTTTTCATCCAGCTCGATTGCCACATCTTTATCAGAAAGCCGTTTATTCAGTTCCATGATCTGAATGTTTGTGATTTCCTTGATGTCTTCCCTGGAAAGGGATGTAAAGGTGATGATTTCATCGATCCGGTTTAAAAATTCCGGTTTGAATGTCTGCCGGAGAACTTCATTCAGTTCATTTGTGAGTTTTTCCGTTTCAGCCCCGGAATTCCCCGCCTCCTGGATATACCGGCTGCCGATGTTGGAGGTCATGATGATGATGCTGTTTCTGAAATCCACGGTTCTGCCCTGCCCGTCCGTCATCCTGCCGTCGTCCAGCACCTGGAGCAGTACATTGAAAACATCCGCATGAGCCTTCTCAATCTCGTCTAAAAGAATCACCGAGTACGGGCGCCTGCGAATCGTTTCCGTCAGATATCCCCCTTCTTCATAGCCTACATAGCCGGGGGGCGCACCGATAAGCCTTGCAACGGAATGTTTTTCCATGTATTCGGACATGTCGATCCGGACCATTGCATCTTCGCTGTCAAAATTAAACTCGGCGAGGGCCCGTGCCAGCTCGGTTTTTCCGACACCAGTCGGTCCCATGAAAATAAAGCTGCCGATTGGGCGGTTTTCAGGCTTAATACCGGATCTTGCGCGCCGGACCGCGTTGGAGACTGCTGTAACCGCATTGTCCTGGCCGATCACCCGTTTTTTGATGTTCGACTCCATGTGCAAAAGCTTGGTTTCTTCCGCTTTCAGCATCTTGCTGACAGGAATCCCTGTCCATGCGGAAATAACATGGGCGATGTCCCCCTCATCCACTTCTTCTTTGAGCATCTTTCTGTTGGCCTGAAGCTCTTCCAGCTCTTTGTTTTTGGATTCAAGAGAACTTTGAAGCTGGGCAATGGTCTGGTACCTCAGCTGGGCCACCTTGGCAAGATCTCCGGATCGTTCCGCCATCTGGGCTTCGGTCTGTGCTTTGTCCAGCTCTTCCTTGGTCCGGCTGATCTCCTGGATCAGTCTTTTTTCTGATTCCCAGTGCATTTTCATGGGCTCGATTTCTTCCTTCATCTGAGCGATGCTTTTTTCAAGCTCTTTTCTGCGCTCTTTTGAAGTGGAGTCCTTTTCCTTTTTCAAGGCTTCCCGTTCAATTTCAGCCTGGGTGATTTTCCGCTGGATTTCGTCAATACCGGCAGGCATGCTGTCGATTTCCATTCTCAACCTGGAGGCGCATTCATCTACAAGATCAATGGCTTTGTCCGGTAAAAAGCGTTCCGTGATGTACCGTTTGGAAAGTTTTGCAGCAGCCACAAGCGCCGTGTCTTTGATCCTGACACCGTGGTGCACTTCATATTTTTCCTTGAGACCCCGCAGAATCGAAACCGTTTCCTCCACGCTCGGTTCCTTGGTGTATACAGGCTGAAACCTTCTCTCCAGTGCGGCATCTTTTTCAATATACTTTCGGTATTCGTTCAATGTGGTGGCCCCGATACATCGGAGAACGCCCCGGGCAAGGGCGGGTTTGAGCATGTTGGATGCGTCCACGGACCCTTCCGAAG
>CAYFVA010000203.1:0-4528 GCA_964346265.1 uncultured Desulfobacterales bacterium | reverse complement strand
ATATTCCACATCGCACTCACTTAAAAATTTTTTGGCGGCTTTGCAGTGACTGCATGTACTCAAAGAATAGACTTTGGCTTCCTTATCAGTCATTATATTTGCTCTCCTTTTATTAATAGTTGACGTAAGCGTTTCTTTACAAGTATGATTTGATATGATTTCTACTTTTGCATATTTTATACCATTTTGGCAAGTGTAGATTGTAGCCGGAGCAGGATGGCACGTGCAGAAGTCGCCGGTAAAGAACTGGCCTGATTTTTGCTTTAGTTCTGTAAAACAGGCTCGTTTTGAAAATCACCAGTCAGCAGATACAAGGAGGGTATGGATAATATGGCAACTGAAGTAACGGTGAAAATCGCTGGCGAGGCAGGCCAGGGAATTCAGACGATCGGAACTCTGCTGGCCAATGTGTGCCACAACGCCGGTCTTTTTATTTTTTCTGTCAACGATTTTGAATCCAGGATCAGAGGAGGATACAGTTTCAATATCATCCGGATCAGTGAAGATCCTTTGACTGCCCCTTCCGGAAAACCTGATATTCTTGTGGCCATTGATGCTCAAGCTGCAAATCCGGATTTGGATATGCTGTCGGAAGGTGGAATCGTCCTGTTGAACACCAAGGAGCAGAAGGATCTGCCGGATCACGTCCATGCAGTTTCGTTTGATGAACTGGCAAGTTCGGCCGGAGGACGGATCGCATCGAATACAGTGGCCGCCGGGATGCTGCTTTCCATTCTCGGTGCCGGGTTTGACCGGCTTGAGACCGAACTTCACGAACAGTTTTCCCGAAAAGGGGAAAAGGTGCTGGAACTGAATAAAAAAGCAGCCCTGGCAGGCTTTGAAAAAGGAGATGCAGTGAAATTCTCCGGTAAACTCAAGTTCGAGTCTTCCGACGCTGGAAAGGTCCTCATGAGCGGGGCATACGCAGCTGCCCTGGGTGCTCTTGCCTCCAACTGCCGGGTTTTTTCGTTTTACCCCATGAGCCCGGGAACCGGTATTATGGCAAGCGCGGCTGAATTTGTCGACCAACTGCCCATTGTGGTGGAGCAGGCCGAGGATGAGCTGGCTGCGGTGAATATGGCCATAGGCTCTTCTTTTGCAGGCGTCCGGTCGCTCACCGCCACATCCGGCGGAGGATTCAGTCTGATGACCGAAGGGCTGGGACTTGCAGCGATGACAGAAACTCCGCTGGTGATCATCAACGCACAGAGACCGGGACCGGCAACCGGGCTTCCCACCCGGACCGCCCAGGCTGATCTGCTGTTTACCATAAATGCAAGCCAGGATGAGTTCCCCAGATTCGTCATGGCGCCGGGTACGGTACTGGAAACGTTTGCCGCCGTGAAAAAGGCGTTTCATCTGTCAGAAAAATACCAGGTGCCGGCCATCGTTCTCATGGACCAGTTTCTGTGTGATTCGATGATGACGGAGAAAGGAAAATTGGATCTGGACGGAAAAACCGCCCCGAAAACAATGGAATGCAGAAAACCCGATCCGGAACAGAACACGGCGGACCGGGCGGAAGAGCTTTATCTGCGGTACCGGTTCTCGGAAAACGGTATATCCGAAAGGCGTATACCCGGGGTTTCCAAAGCTCTTGTCCGGTCCACCGCCAACGAGCACGATCAGCAGGGAAACATCACCGAGGATGCCGATATCCGGAAAAAAATGGTGGACAAGCGCCACAGCAAAATTGAACCCATGAAGGAGGAGATGGATCCGCCTTCCTTTTTCAGCAAAGAAAGTGCGGTGCTTCTTGCGGGCTGGGGATCGGTAAAAGGGAGTATCATGGAATCCTGTCTTACACTCCGAAGCCTTGGCTATGATGTGGGCTGGCTGATATTCCACGATATCTGGCCCCTTGACTGGGAGGAGATCTCTGAGATCATCACGGACAGGAAACTGATCATGGTGGAACAGAATCGCACCTGTCAACTGGGCCGGCTCATCCGGCAGCAGACCGGTATCGCCTTTTCGAATTCGGTCCGAAAGTATGACGGAAGGCCGTTTTATCCGGATTATATTACCGAGAACGTAAAGAAAATAATGGAGCAGTGATATGGTTTCTCCCGAGGATTTTGATAATGACGTGGAAAACAAGTGGTGTCCGGGATGCGGAAATTTTCCCATTCTCGATGGAATGAAAAAGGCGTTTTCCGAACTCGATCTGCCCCCTGAAAAGCTGTTTCTCGTATCCGGTATCGGGCAGGCCGGTAAAACTCCGAATTTTCTGCACTGCAATATGTACCATACCCTTCACGGCAGGGCCCTGTGCGTGGCCACCGGCGCCAAGATCGCCAACAGAAATCTCAATATCGTGGTCAACTCCGGGGACGGAGACTGCTACGGGGAAGGGGGGAACCACTTTATGGCCGCCATCCGGCGGAATATCGATCTGACCCTTCTTGTGCACAACAACCAGGTGTATGGACTCACAAAAGGACAGGCATCCCCGACCTCGGCACTGGGGATGAAAACCAAAATGCAGCGCCAGGGTACTTTTTCCCTTCCTTTCAACGCGTTGGCCGTGGCCATGGTGTCAGGGGCCGGGTTTGTCGCAAGAGGTTTTGCCGGAGACAAGGAGCAGCTTACCGGACTGATCCGCCGTGCCATGCAGTACAGAGGATTTGCCATGATCGATATCCTTCAGCCCTGTGTGTCCTTTAATACGATCAACACCATGAAGTGGTACAAAGAGCGGGCGGCGCCTGTGGAGGAGACGGACCATGACAACTCGGATCTTACAAAAGCGCTGGATCTGGTGCTGCAGGATCCGGAAGAAATCCTCCCCACAGGACTGCTTTATGAAGACCGCAGGTCCGGTACGACGGATTTTCATCACAGGCTGGATGTGTTGAAAGAGGAGAGTCTCCTGGATCAGTCCATCGATATGGAGACTCTGAAATCTTTGGTGCCGTAAACCGGCATATTGAAAAGGAGGATGTATGAATCAGTGGTACTGCTCCATTTGCCACGCAGACCTGCATCAGGAGACAAAGCCGGAGGTGTGCGATTCGTGCGGAGCGGACAGCCGGGTTATCATGTCTTCCCAGGAAGAAATCCCGGACAGTGTGGAACAGGTGCGGGACAACGCGAGGAAAAAGCTGAAAAAGATCTGTGCCGCGTATCCGTTCTGTGACGGCAACTATGACAAAATCTGCCAGAGAGAGTCCTATGGCGGTCCCATCGGCTTCGGCGGAGCAGGTGCCGGACATTCGTTCCATGCGAACGTGGCCGCCCTTTCGAGGGTCAAGCTGAAAACCTCGGTGGTGGGCGATCATTTTGAACCGGATACGAGCACGGATTTTCTGGGGCTGCCGCTTGATTTTCCCGTGCTTGCCTCGTCTTCCGCCGGAGTTGAGAAATACAACGACTGCATGGACGAAACGGATTTCTGCCGGGCTGTGGTGGCCGGATCAAAAGAGGCCGGCACCATTGCATTGCGGGGAGATACAGCCTCGTACACCCTGGAGGAAAATCCATCTCTTACCGCCATCAGCGAAAACGGAGGGTGGGGGGTCCCGATTTTCAAGCCGAGGGAACAGTCTGTTTTGAAGAAACTTCTGGATATGGCCGAAGAAAATAAGGCCCGTGCCGTGGGCGTGGATCTGGACGGGTGCGGTTCCACGATCATGGCGAGAATGGGGCAGCCCGTATTCAAAAAGAACATCAGGGAAATCCGGGAACTTGCCGAACACACGGACCTTCCGTTTATCGCAAAAGGGATCATGACCCCGGAGGATGCGGAGATGTGTGCCGAGGCAGGCGTTTCCGTGGTGGCGGTGTCCAACCACGGGGGACGGGTGCTGGATTCCACACCCGGTGCTGCTGAGGTTTTGCCCGCAATAAAGGAGAGGCTCGGGGACCGGGTGACCATTACTGCGGACGGAGGGGTCCGAACCGGGTATGACGTGTTCAAGATGATTGCCCTGGGGGCTGATGCGGTTCTTCTGGGAAGGGATATCATACGGGCTGCCGTGGGAGGCGGCACCCTCGGGGTGAAGCTGCACCTTGCGCATGTGGAAAAAGTCCTGAAGAAGGCCATGTTCATGACCGGCACGCGGACCCTGGAGAGCGCCAAATATAAAATTATTTTGTAAGCAAAGGAGGGTGAGATGGGCAGATTTCTAGTGGTTTGTGCATCAAGAACCGACCAGACCAGACAGATCGGCGATCTTATCGCCGAGGGCATCCGGATGGCCGGACACGAGGCTGTGGTCAAAATGGTCGGGGAGATTAAAAACGAGGAGAGTCTTACAGGGTATGACGGGTATGCATTCGGATCGCCCACATACCACGGCGACATGATCCAGTCCATGAAACAGCTGCTTTTTATTGCTGAAAGGGCCGAACTTGAGAACAAGGCTGGTGCCGCATTCGGTGCCTACGGGTGGAGCGGCGAATCCGCGGAGCGGATTTTCAATACCATGTCCATTATTTTTAAAATGAAGATGGTCTCCTCTCCGCTGATGCTCAAGGCAAGCTGGGTGCAAGGCGGCATGAAGGCGGCCCAGGAGTATGGAAAGGA
>CAYFVA010000202.1:0-4548 GCA_964346265.1 uncultured Desulfobacterales bacterium | reverse complement strand
TATAAAGTTTTATACTATTATAAATAGTAGTGATTTTTTAATA
The DNA here is from genome assembly GCA_964346265.1 of uncultured Desulfobacterales bacterium. Taxonomy (GTDB): domain Bacteria; phylum Desulfobacterota; class Desulfobacteria; order Desulfobacterales; family Desulfobacteraceae; genus JAIPEK01. The sequence goes on along the minus strand of CAYFVA010000202.1, from coordinate 4,505 downwards.
ATTATAGAAGTAAGGATTTTTCCATATGACAAACGAGAATGAAGCGGGTTCGCACCTGCCGAGAAATGCGGACGAGCATATCGCGGATCTGAGGCAGAAGCTTGCCGCCAATACGGAATGCGGTGTGACCCACTACAACCTTGCAGTGGCGCTTCTGGGTAAGGAGGAGTTTGACGAGGCGGAAAAAGAACTCCATGACGCCATTGACTGCAGCCCCAACCTGGCAGAGGCGTATGTGCTTCTGGGTGGGCTGTGTCTTCAGAGAAATGATCTGGAAGGGTGTCTGCGGTACAACCAGGGGGCTGTGAAAGCCAGGGCCGGATTTGCAGAAGGATACGGCAACATCGGATTCTGTCTTCTGCAGCAATGCACGGGCGAGGATGAAAAAAAGGATGAGGAGCTTCTGGACAGCGCCATAAAGAATCTTCAGAAGGCGATCGTGCATAATTCCCAGTTTGTGCAGGCGTATGCCACTCTCGGCAACGCATACTACATGAAAGGGCTCATAGATGAAGGGATCGAGGCGAACCGCAAAGCCCTGGAGGTCCAGCCCGAGTTTCCCATCGCCCACAACAATCTGGCGGTCGGATATCTCCAGAAAGGAGAGTATGAAAAGGCTGCCGAACATTGTCAAAAGGCTGAAGCCATGGGGTATGAAGTGCCGGAGAAGCTGAAAGAGGAGCTGGCGGCGGCTCGGTAGACGCAATCCTTTTGAAGATTCGGCAGTATCTGAAAAAAAAATCCTTTTTTATTGACAAGGTATGGTAGACATTTTATATCATATGAGATATTGTTGCTGAAACAGGATGCAAAAGTGACGATGGCTCTGTCCATTTTCATTTTTTGATAACGAGGATGTAGACCATAGAGTGAAAAGGATCACTTTTCACCAGGATAATGAAAATCAACTTTTAACGGAGGTAAGTAAATGGCAAAACATGATACTCCTTTACTGGACCAGCTGGAATCCGGTCCGTGGCCGAGCTTTGTTTCCGACTTGAAGCACCAGGCGGAAGTCAGGGCAAAAAACGAGGCAGGCGTAGAATATCAGATCCCCGAGGATTCGGTTGAAGACCTTCTCGGTGTTCTGGAGCTTTCCTATAAACACGGAAGAACTCACTGGAAACACGGCGGAATCGTCGGCGTTTTCGGCTACGGCGGCGGGGTTATCGGAAGATACTGCGACCAGCCGGAAATGTTCCCCGGTGTGCAGGCGTTCCATACCATGCGTGTCAACCAGCCGGCGGGAAAATACTACAGCACGGAATATCTCAGATCCGTGATGGACCTCTGGGACTTAAGGGGAAGCGGTGTGACCAACATGCACGGCTCCACAGGGGACATCATCCTTCTGGGAACCACCACTCCCCAGCTCGAAGAGGTCTTCTATGAGCTGACCCACAACCTGGGCCAGGATCTGGGCGGTTCCGGATCCAACCTGAGAACTCCGGCTGATTGTCTGGGCTCTTCCCGGTGTGAATACTCATGCTACGATACCCAGGCCCTGTGTCACTTCCTAACCAACGAATATCAGGATGAGCTTCACAGACCGGCATTCCCGTACAAGTTCAAGTTCAAGTTTGACGGCTGTCCCAATTGCTGCGTGGCCTCCATCGCCCGTTCAGACATGTCCTTTATCGGAACCTGGAAAGACCAGATCCGGATCGATCAGGATGCAGTGAACAAATATGTGGAACAAGATCCGGCGTATCCATCCAATGCAGGTGCCCACAAGGGAAGAGACTGGGGACCGTTCGACATTGAAAAGGAAGTCACTGATCTTTGTCCGACCCACTGCATGAAATGGGACGGCAAAAAACTTCATATTGATGATGCCAACTGTACAAGGTGCATGCACTGTATCAATGTCATGCCGAGAGCACTGAAAATCGGTAAAGAAACCGGTTGCTCCATCCTGGTCGGTGCAAAAGCCCCGATCCTGGACGGCGCTCAGATGGGCTCCCTGCTGGTGCCGTTTGTGCCGGTGAACCCGGACAACGATTATGAAGAGATCACCGAAATCATTGAAAGCATCTGGGACTGGTGGATGGAAGAAGGCAAGAACCGGGAGAGACTCGGTGAGCTGATCATGCGCCAGAGCTTCCAGAAGCTTCTCGAAGTGACCGGAATCGATCCGATGCCGCAGCAGGTAGATCATCCGAGAACCACCCCGTACATTTTCTGGAAAGAGGAAGAAGTGCCGGGCGGTTTTGATCGGGACATCAAAGAATACAGAAAATATCATCAGAGATAACAAGGAGGTATGACCTAATGGCATTTATATCATCTGGATATGATCCGAATAACCCGATGGAAAACAGGATAACCGACATCGGTCCGAAAAATTATGAAGACTTTTATCCTCCGGTTATTGCAAAAAACAAAGGCAAATGGTCCCATCATGAAATACTGGAACCCGGTGTCCTCGTTCATGTGGCCGATTCCGGAGACGAGGTATACACGGTACGAGTCGGCGGCGCCCGTCTTATGAGTACTTCTCTTGTCAACGAAATCTGCGATATTGCGGACCAACACTGCGACGGATTCGTCCGGTTCACCACCAGAAACAACGTGGAGTTCATGGTGGATTCCAAGGATAAACTGGAACCGCTGAAAAACGAGCTTTCCAGCAGAAAATTCGACGGCGGAAGCTACAAGTTCCCCATCGGCGGAACCGGCGCCGGCATCACCAACATCGTTCATACCCAGGGCTGGATCCATTGCCATACACCGGCAACCGATGCGTCCGGTACGGTAAAAGCGACCATGGATGAGCTTTTCGAGGATTTCCAGGACATGAAACTCCCTGCACACCTCAGGGTTTCCATGGCCTGCTGCCTGAACATGTGTGGTGCGGTTCACTGTTCCGATATCGCGATTCTCGGGTATCACAGAAAACCGCCGATGCTCGACCATGAATACCTTGATAAGATCTGCGAGATTCCTCTGGCCATCGCTTCCTGCCCCACCGCAGCGGTTAAGCCCGCCAAGGTGAAGCTTGAAGACGGAACCGAGGTCAAATCCGTTGAGGTCAAGAACGAAAGATGTATGTACTGCGGTAACTGCTACACCATGTGTCCTTCCATGCCGCTTGCGGATACCGAAGGAGACGGCATCGTTCTCATGGCCGGAGGTAAAGTTTCCAATAGACTCAGCCACCCCAAGTTCTCAAAAGTTGTTGTGGCGTTCCTGCCCAACGAAATGCCCAGATGGCCCCAGATGACGCAGACCATCAGAAGGATGGTGGATGCGTATTCAAAGGGCGCCAACAAATACGAGAGACTCGGTGAATGGGCCGAAAGAATCGGATGGGAAAAATTCTTCGAGGTATGCGAACTCGATTTTACCCATCACCTGATTGAGGACTTCCGTCAGCAGGCGTACAATACTTGGAGACAGACCTCACAGTTCAAGTTCTAAGGTGTTGTTTCAAACAAGACCCGGAACAAGGACACAGTAAGACCAAAAGCCGGAACATGGATTTTTCATGTTCCGGCTAAACCCCTTTAATCTAACTAAAGGATGTGCAAAATGAGTGTACTGGACAACAGAGAAGAAGCAACCAAGATGGTCACTGATTATCTTCAAAAGAAATTGAAAAACAAAACCAAATTTTATCTCAACGATTTTTATAAAGTTTTTCCGGATGACAAACCCAGACAGGTGAAAAAGTTCGTCAACTCCCTGGTAACAGACGGCGTTCTCGAATACTGGTCAAGCGGCAGTACGACCATGTACGGCCTGAAAGGGGCAGGGAAACAGCATTCTTCAGAAGGTGAAGAATAGTCAAAACCCCTGATTTGAAAACATTCCATGCAGCGATCAGATAAAGGTATTCCAGGCCTTGTGGTAGCAGGGCTTTGCGGCGGTTCGGGCAAAACCGTGATCTCACTTGGAATTGCTGCTGCATGGAAGCTGCAAAACCACGAGGTCGCTCCTTTCAAAAAGGGACCCGATTATATCGACGCAGGCTGGCTTGCCTGTGCAGCCGACCGGCCCTGCTACAACCTGGATACCTACCTGTGTGACGACGCAGATGTGCAGGCGTCATTCGTACAACATTCCCATTCATCCGATATTTCTATAGTAGAAGGGAACAGAGGGCTGTTCGACGGAATCGATACCGAAGGTAAAACCAGTACCGCGGAGATTGCCAAGCTTCTGGAACTTCCCGTACTTCTGGTGATCGACTGTACGAAAACCACCCGTACTGTTGCGGCATTGCTCAAGGGATGCATGATATTCGATCCGGCTGTTCATATCATGGGCGTTGTGCTCAACCGGGTGGCCGGCAAACGGCACGAGAAAAAACTGAGAGACAATATCGAAAAGTTCTGTAATGTGCCGGTGTACGGTTCGATTCCCAAACTCGGCCACCAGAACTTTCCCGAACGTCATATGGGGCTTGTGACCAGTGAAGAGCACAAATGTTCCACTGATTCCATTGAAACCGTTTCAAGGGTGGCCCGGGAACATATTGATCTGGAGAAGCTGTATGATGACTG
>CAYFVA010000201.1:1767-4567 GCA_964346265.1 uncultured Desulfobacterales bacterium | reverse complement strand
TTCTCCCCGAGAATCCCCATTGAAAGACACAAAAGGGTCCACAGATGAACTATGTGGTAATTCCCGCCGTAATGGGAGCACAAATCCTCTATCTGTGTATGGCAGTTGTGGCAGGGGGCGACCACATAGTCGGCCTCTGTTTCCATTATCTGGTTGAACTTATATCTTCCGTACGCTCTGCGCTGTTCGGTAAATCCCGCCTGGAGCGCACCGCCGCCTCCCCCGCAGCAGAAATTGTTGGATTTGTTCGGCGCCATCTCTATGATGTTTTCCTCTCCTGCCACGGTTTTCATGACAAAACGGAGGTCATCCACGATTTTCGTCGTGCCGAGTTTTCTAGCGATATTGCAGGGATCCTGTATGGTGAATTTTACTCCCAAATCCCTGTTCCAGTCCGAATTCACGTCAAGCAGCCCTTCCCTGATCCATTCGGCATACAGCTCTATGATACTCTTGAATTCAAACGTATGGGGAATGTCGTATTTTCTCAATCCTTCCAGGATTGAATAATAGGAATGCCCTCATTCGGTGTTGACGACCATTTTACACCCAAGGTTGTTTTCAATATGATAGACAAACTCTTCCATTATATACCGCCATCCCTCATCGTCGGCGAGAAACATGCAGTAGTTCTCCCCGGCCCACATAACAGAAGGATACGTCCAGTCCGCACCCACGAGATGAAGGATCTTCCACAAGGGGGCGAGTTCATCCGGCTCGGTAACCGGCTCCCTGGAATTCTGGTTCAAGGCCATAAACGCCCCTTTTCTGTCCACCGAGGCCTGGAGATCCTTAAACATGGGTTCATTCTCCCGAATTTCTTCTGCCACATCCTCCACTGTGAAGACGAAATCTTCGGTTGGAACGCCCATGGCATTTCCCGCTCTTATGTGCTGATCACAGGAGCCGCGGATTCCCTTGGGCCGTTTATCCCTCGGCCAGCTTTTCCGGATGTTGTAGATCAGTTTGGGGATATCGATTTTCATGGGGCAGGCATGCATGCATCTGGCGCACATGGTGCAGACCCAGGGCCAGGAGCTTTTGAAAATCTCGTCATCCATTCCCAGAACCAGCATTCTCAAAAGTTTTCTGGGCTCCATATCTAAAAGATCGGATGCCGGACACCCCCCTGAACAGGTGCCGCAGGTGAGACAAAGGTCAAAGTTTGCGTCAGGGAGCTCTTCCAGGACCTTCTCCTTTAATTCGCAGGCCATATCGTCGACCTGAATTGATTCAGTCATTTTGATGTGCCTCCTGTTATTACAATAGTAACGGCCGGCCGCTTACCTCAGTTTTGCTTCGTTCAGGTAGTCGGCAAGCTTGTCCTGACCGCCTATTGTGATGATATGGATCCCCTGGCAGAGATCCTTCAGGCTCTTCACCGTCTCTGCAAAGAGTTCGATACTCGCCTTTTGTTTGTCCGGAGCTTTCAAGAGTTTATTGATCGCCCATTCCGGCACCAGTCCGGATTTAAAGTGGCGGTTGAGGAATTTCCCCATTCCCGCGGTTCTGAGGATCATGACTTCCGCGATCACCGGCACCCTGAACGGCCCGACCTGTTTCATGAATCGTTCAAACTGCTCCACATCAAAAATCGGGGTGGTCAGAAAATACTCCGAACCCACGTTCATTATATCCTCCATCTCATTCATGGCTTTTTTGGGTACGTTTTTGCCCCAGGGGGTTTCAACCCCGGCTCCGAGCATGAAATCCACTTCCCTGGAAAGTTCGGTGCCGTCGACAGAGCGCCCCTCTCTCATATGATTGAGAACCGACGCGAGTTTACCTGAATCCACATGAAAAAACATCTCTTCCTGGAGACTGTCCCCTGAAATCCTGTAATCCTCGGTAAAGACCAGAAGGTTTTCCACCCCGGTTTCATGGGCTTCGGTCAAATCTTTCTGGAGTTCGTACCGGTTTTTGTCCCTTGTTGTTGTCTGGTATATGGCGTTAAACCGGTTTTGCCGGAGAAGATCACAGGTTTGTATGCTGTCGCCTACGATCCCTTCGAGTTCGACTTCCGCCACTGATAAACCATCCACCCTGCCCCGGATTTTTTTCAGACTCTCGAGAAGCTCTTCCGGATTCTCTTCACCGAGCGGTGCCTGGATTTCAGATGTTACGACAAATCTTTTTTTGTCAAATGATTCTTTTAAATTCATGATTTGTCCTCCTCTTTTTGCAATCCAAGCAGTTTTGCCACCTCCTGCTTGAGTTTCGGCAGGGGCAGAGGTTTGGAAAAACAGACATCAGCGCCGTACTCCTTCATCTGCTTGAACTTTTCTTCATCCAGATATGCGGATAAAACGATAATTTTGATGTTTTTGGTCTCCAGGCCCTCCTTGATCTTTTTGCATACCTCGAACCCTTTGATATCCGGCATCATAATATCCAGGATCAGAAGATCCGGATGAAAGTGATTTACCTGAAGCCCGGCCTCGAATCCGTCAGATGCGGAAATCACTTCGTAATCAAACTCATCCTCTTCCAGTGCCTGAACAATCGATTCTACGATAATCAGATCGTCATCCACCACCAGGATTTTCTTTTTTTCACTATTTTCCTCTTTTTCAGGCAATGGGATTCCCTGTTGTATCATAAAGGTTTCAAGATCACTCTTTTTAATTCGTCTGTGCCCTCCCACGGTTTTATACGCTTTGATATGGCCGGACTCAATCCAGTTGATTATAGTTTTCGACGAAACCTTGCAGTATTTGCTCGCCGTAAACACTGTCATGGTATCTTCCATCACACACCCCTCCCTTTTACAGTTATTTTATTTATTATAGTTATTATAGAA
>CAYFVA010000201.1:0-1667 GCA_964346265.1 uncultured Desulfobacterales bacterium | reverse complement strand
TGCACCTGTAAATCCCCGCCATGCTCCTTGATAAATCCATAACAAACGGAGAGTCCAAGCCCGACACCCTTTATGCTGTCCTTTTTGGTTGTAAAAAAGGCCTCGAAAATTTTTCCGAGATGCTCCTCTTTTATGCCGGTCCCGGTATCCGAAATCATGATGTGAACCCATTTTTTTTCAACACTGGTGGATATATTCAGATCCCCCCCGTCCGGCATGGCATCCATGGCATTGGAAATCAGGTTCAGAAAAACCTGCCTCAGTTTGTCCTTGGAAGCCTGGACCTTGCCTGGAATCTCGGCGAGAGACGTGGTGAGCTTTATGCTGTTTTCCCTGAACTGCTTGTCATACAGCAAAATGATCTCTTCAATCACCGTATTGATATCAACAGGAACCTGTTCGTCCTCCTCAGGATTGGAAAACGACAGCATCTTGCGTAACATGTCCGCCAGCCGTTCAATTTCCGATATCGACATATCCAGAAGTTTTCTTCGCTTGTTCTGCGCCGGGATTTCGGATTTCATCAATTCCAGGGTGTTCATGATCCCGAAAAGCGGATTATTGAGTTCATGGGCGATCTGGGATGTAAGCCGGCCCATGGCTGCAAGTTTTTCGGACTGAAGAAGCTGCTGCCTTGTCCTGCTGAGTTTTCGCTCCATTTTCAACCGTTCGGTAAGATCCACGAAATTACCCACGGATGCGATTTCGTTCCCTTCATCATCGTAAAGAATGCTGGCGGACAGGTTTCCTTCCACAGGTTCCCCGTGCCGGTTGTGAAACGTGATCGGGTAGGATTTCAATTTTCCCGTTCCCCCGTAATCAGTACTCCGCATCATCTTCATGACTTTCCTTGCCAAACCTTCCGAATAGAGGCTCTGGATGTTCATCTTGCCGACGACCTCATCCGCCTTATAATCGAAAATTTCCTCCGCACCCTGGTTCCAGATAATGACATCCCCTTTAAGATCGGTGGCCATGATGGCATTGGGCGAACAGAGAATCGTTTTGTCCAGAAAGTCATACGCCTCTTTCATCTTGTTCTCCATCTGTTTTCTGTGGGATTGGTCCACCACTATCCCTTCATAACCAAGCACCCTCCCTTGGGCATCGCACCGGGTATGCCCGGTCAAAAGAATCTGAATGATGCTGCCGTCTTTCCGCTTCCATTCCATCTCATAGTCCAGAACCTGTCCCTGCTCTTCTATAATCTCCATGTACCGGTGCCGGTCTTCGGGTTTCAGGTAAAGCTCCGTGGCCAGATCCAGCGAAAGAAACTCCTCCTTGTCGTTGTACCCGAGCATTTTCAAAAGCGCAGGGTTCACATCCAGAAAACGCCCCTCCCTGGTGCTTTGAAACACTCCGCATCCTACATTTTCAAAAAGACGGCGAAAGTCCTCTTTTGAGGATTTAAGCCTGGCCTCCTGCTCCTTTTTATGGGTCACATCCTTGTATATTGAGAGCTTGGATGTGGTTCCGTCCCGATTGCCCACAGGTATTTCGATAACTTTGAAATTTCTTTTCACCCATTCGATATAGACTTCTTCGGAACGGGTTTCATTCTGATGGAACACATGTTCATAATTGCACCATGTACACGGGAAATCGCGGCGATTGATGATCTCATAGCATTTCTTTCCGACTCCGTCTCCAAAAAGATTCATCATGGC
>CAYFVA010000200.1:0-4572 GCA_964346265.1 uncultured Desulfobacterales bacterium | reverse complement strand
TCCATACTGAACAACAAAACATCTAAGCTCTTCCAGGAAATTGTGAAAGCGGTCCTGGATTCCGGGGAGCAGATCGAGGCACAAAAAGAGGAACTCAAGCTTTCCCATTCATTTATCCGGACGCTTGCCGAAGTGACCGTGGTGAGCGCCATGGTTCTCGATCTCAACAACCGGGTGATCTGGATCAATGAATCTGCGCTGAAAGAATCACGGATCAGCCGGGAAGAGGCGCTGGGAAAGTTCTGTTTCCAGATTTCCCACAATTCAAGCCGCCCGTGTGATATGGACAATTCCTTCTGTCCCATGAAAGAGACGCTCAAGACGGGTCTGTCTTCTCATGCGATCCATGAACATATTTATGGTGACCAGCCGGTCTACTGTGACGTTTCCACGTTTCCTCTGTTCAACAGCAAAGGAGAGGTGGCCCAGGTCCTGGAAGTCATACGGGATATCACGGAAGAGCTCAACGACCGGGTTGAAAAGAGAACCATGTCCATCAAACAGGATCTTTCCAAGCTTGTCCAGGAGGACAAGATGATCTCCCTTGGAAAAATGGTCGCCTCGGTGGCCCACGAGATCAACAACCCCATCGGATCGATCATCAATTTCAACAAGTACATTCTGCGGTGCATGGAAAAGGGGCGGCCCACGGACAAGGAAATGGAGGAGTTTCAGACTTATCTGGAACTCTCCATACGGGAAGCCCAGCGTTCGGGAAAGATTGTGAACAATCTTCTGACCTTTTCCCGTCAGCAGCCCATGGAATCCAAGCGGATCACCCTTGCAGAGCTGTTTGAAAGGATCATCGCTCTGACACGGCATAAAATGGAGCTTTCCGATATTGCCCACTCCCTTGAGCTGTCTTCGGAAAGCCTTGCCGTATGGGGGGATTATACCCAGATCCAGCAGTGCTTTACCAATTTTGTCTTCAACGCCATTGAAGCGATGCCCGGCGGCGGAAATCTGGCTATCCGGGCAGGCGAATCTGAAGAACATCAGCATGTATGGGTGCAAATCTCGGATGATGGGGAAGGAATCCCTCAAGAAAATATTGACCGGATTTTTGAACCGTTTTTTTCTACCAAGTCGGATTCCTCCGGGGTAGGGCTCGGCCTTTCCATGGTCTACGGCATTATCAAGGAGCACAAAGGGGACATAAAAGTGGACAGCGAGCCCGGCAGGGGGACAACGTTTCTTGTGACCCTGCCGTCGGTTGAGCGCAACCCTTTGCAAAAATAGAAAGGCGGCAGCGTATGAGTGATTTTTCCATACTGGTGGTGGATGATGAAGAGGCCATGAGGGAGTCGCTTGCCGCATGGCTGAAAAAGGAAGGGTATCAGGTCGCCTTGGCCGGCTCCGGCCCCGAGGCCTTGAAAAAGCTTTCAAAACATTTCTTTTCCCTGATTCTTCTTGACATCAAGATGCCGGGGATGGACGGGCTTGAACTTCTGTCAAGGATCAAGGAGGAAGGTTCACGGGCCATGGTGGTCATGATTACGGCATACGGGTCCATCGAGTCTGCTGTCGAAGCCATGAAAAAGGGGGCGAGCGACTACCTTTTGAAGCCCTTTGACCCGGAAGAACTGGTGCTTTTAATCGCCAAGTTGTGCAGGCAGAAAGAGCTGCAGGACGAGAACATTATGCTCAAAGAGCGCCTTGACCGGCATGAGGAGAATCGGCTTGACGACCTGATCGGGCGGAGCCGAAAGATGCGGGAGGTGTTTGAAAAGATCGAGGATCTGGCCCGAACCGACACCCCGGTCCTGATCACAGGGGAGACCGGCACGGGCAAGGAGCTTGCGGCGCGGGCCATTCATACCCGGAGTGAACGGTATGCCGGACCTTTTGTTCCCATCAACTGCGGTTCCGTTAACAGGAATCTCCTTGAAAGCGAGCTTTTCGGCCATGAGAAGGGGGCGTTTACCGGTGCGGTCCAGGCCAGAAGGGGCCGGTTGGAAATGGCCCATACCGGAACGCTGTTCCTTGATGAAGTGGGCGAGATTTCTCCTGAAATGCAGATCAATCTGTTAAGAGTTCTGGAGAAGGGAACTTTTATGCGGCTTGGAGGCACACACGAGCTGTCCAGCGATTTCAGGCTGCTGTGCGCCACCCACAGGGACCTGGAAGCCATGCTGGATACCGGGGATTTCCGCAAGGATTTTTACTTCAGGATCAACGTGATCAACATTCAGATTCCTCCGTTGCGGGACAGGCCTGATGATATCCCTCTTCTCGGCCTCCATTTTCTGAAAAAATTCTCAGGCGAACTTGGAAAAACAACGGAGAATCTGTCCGACGAGGCCTTGAAACTTCTGAAGGGCTATGACTGGCCCGGCAATGTCAGGGAACTGAAAAACGTGATGGAGCGGGCGGTGGTGCTGTGCCGTTCCGCAACCATCGGAGAGGAGGATCTGACCTTTCTTTCCAGGGAAAAGCCGGGCCGTCCGACCGGAGGCAGCCTAAGGGAGGCGGAGGCTGCCCATATTCTGAAAATTCTGCGTGAAAATAACCGGAATATTTCCAAATCCGCTGAGATCCTGGGCATAGACAGGGGGACGCTTTCCAGAAAAATCAAAACCTACAACCTTGAACAGGAAGAATGAAGGAAAAGAGAGAAAGCACAGAGGCGACAGAGGCCGGACGCAGACTGCTGGTGACGCCGCTGGGTGCCGTGGACGAAATTGCCGTGAGTGTGGCTGCGGCAAACATCCAGGCGGCGTTTGATCTGCACGTGGATGTGGAGCCGCACCAGAGCTGCCCCGATTCCGCCATCCTCCAGGCACGGCCCCAGTATGATGCCGCCCGGATTATGGCGTTTCTGGAACACGGACTTTCCCCCGGCACATTCAGGCTCGGTCTGACCGGCGAGGATATCAGCCTTGCGTTTCTCACCTATGTTTACGGTGAGGCCCAGATCGGAGGAAAGGCCGGGGTGGTGTCCACCTGTCGTCTGGAAAAGGCCGGGAAAGACGGCTTTGCGGCCAAGTCAACGATGTACGAGCGTGTGGCCAAGGTGACGGTTCATGAAACCGGCCATCTGCTCGGGCTTATGCACTGCAGCCGACCGGATTGCGTCATGAACTTTTCCGCAGGGCTCGACCGCCTGGATCGTCTCACCCAGACCTTCTGCACCGGGTGCCGGTCCTTTCTGCACACACACTGCGGGTTACCCGGTTAGCAGAAACATTTGAACCAGCCGGTCCCATCCGATCTCAGGAAGCTTGGCTGCAATGTCGTTTACAGCCCGGCCTCCTGTGGCTGCCATCTGAAAGCCGGATTCGTCCTGCACCAGTGAGCCCAGCCTCTGGCTCTCATCTTCCATCCATGCACGGCTTTCCTCGTCAAACAGAAGGCTTTTCAGACTCTTTTTCAATCTGGCAGGCTCCACGATCATCAGCCATCCCTGTCCGTACGGATCGGTGTTTGCCAGTTTCGGATCCTGCAGGATACCGGGATTCACGGCTGTTACGATGCCTTCCACAGGGCTTAGGCTCTCGGCTTTTAATTCGCCCTTGGTAAAGGCCATTCCTGCTTCTCCCTGGCCAATGGCCGACCCGAGTTCCGGCAGGGTGAAATTGTCCAGCTTTCCTACAAGCCGCATGGCGAAGTCGTCCAGCCCGATCCGGACCCGTCCGCCGTATTCCACACGGGCCCAGGCATGGCCCCGGTGGTAGTAGTATCGTTCCGCCAGGCGGAAACCGCCTGCATATGTATCACCGACTTCGCTGTTCGGGACCGTGTAGTCCGTATCCGTCATCATCTGGTGATAGGAGCAGTTGGAGCAGTCATAGTTGTTGGTGCAGTATTTGGCGGATACCCGTCCGCTGAGCATATGGCGGCATTTGCGCTCGGTAGCCGGTGTGACGGTGCGATTCTCCACAGGTATATGATAGTGACAGGCCGGGCCGGATGCCAATTTCTTTTTCAACACCATGTCCTGCATCTTCCGGTCAATCGGGCAGTTCAGGCAGTTGAAGGCGTTGACGCAGGCTCTCGGGCTGATCACCCCGGCTTTTGCCCATACACACTGGTTTGACGTCATATCAAACACCACCGGATTGATACCGGATGACGTCTGTTCTTTGTTCGTTTTCATGGCGTACCTCCTTTCATGGTCTTTATGCTTTATGAATATTGCTTTACACAAACAGTGCCAAAGGAGACCGATCCGTTGAAATTTACTGAAAGGCTTGGCATATGAGGATATTCATGACGGGCTCCTGCTGAATTCGCCCATGGGTGGGACACTCAAAATGCCGTTTTTTACAGCATTGTCGGAAACGCAATCCTTTGTTTCGTTGTAAAACACCTGTGAAAAGGAGGTTTGACAGATCGGGGGATTTTGCATCAGCACTGCGGGAAAATGCATCCGTACATAATGGTGCTGCACCGAGCCAGACGGACGGGAAAGGAGTGTAAAGCGAACATTCACACGCAGAAGACCTGGAGTGTATGCTTTTTTTTTAATAGGGGCGTTGATTCACAAGCGGCCGGACAATTTCTTTTCCAGCTCAATAAGGCCGGCCACCCCGTTGTGCAGGGTGTGAATGCATTCGGTTTCGGTGATACCGA
>CAYFVA010000199.1:0-4656 GCA_964346265.1 uncultured Desulfobacterales bacterium | reverse complement strand
ATGGGAAGTTCCGGCGGGTCCCCGTACACGGTGGCGGAAGAACTGAAAACGATGTTCCGGCAGTTGTTTTCATGCATGATGCGCAACAGAGTAAGGGTGCCGGTGATATTGTTCTGATAGTATGAAAGGGGTATGGATACGGATTCGCCCACAGCCTTAAGGCCTGCAAAATGAATGACCGCATCGAACGTATGGTTTTTGAAAATTTTCTCCAGCCCGGGGCCGTCAACCAGATCCGTTTTATAGAACCGAACGGCTCTGCCGGTGATTTTTTCCACGGCATTGATACATTGTTCACTGCTGTTGGAAAGGTTGTCCACTACCGTGACTTCCCAGTTCTTCTCCAGTAGTCTCACACATGTGTGGCTGCCGATATATCCGGCTCCGCCGGTTACAAGAACTTTCATATACCCTCTTGGATTTTGTTGTACCGCCATTCTATCTTTTTTTTCCGGTTTTGTACACCGGGAAGGTGGTAAATCTGTGGCGCTCCGGGATCACGGACAGGTCTCCTCCTGAAACTGATATTGAGAAATTGTGGAATCTGCTGTATAATGCAATACATATGATACTTTCTTGACAATGTGGTCCGCCATCATTATTGTTGGAAGTAAGGGGCCCGATGCCCGATTATAACCAAAACAAGGAGAGTTTGTAATGATTGAATTGACGGATTCTGCAAAACAGCAGATCGATGAATACTTTAACGGAAGAGAACCTTCCCCGATCAGGATATTCCTGAATTCCGGGGGCTGAGGCGGCCCGTCTCTTGCTATGGCTCTGGATGAGCCCAGAGGAAATGACGAGTCTTATGATATCAAAGGGTACAATTTTGTTGTAGACAAAGAGTTTATGGCACAGGCCCAGTCCATCAAGATTGATTTCACCGGAATGGGATTCCAACTCGATTCCAAGATCGATCTCGGCCAGTCCGCCTGTTCCAGTTGCGGCACAACAGGAACCTGCTGCTGATCGGTTCGTTTTTGGGTACTATATATTGCGTGTCAGGGCGGAAACATCTCCCGTCCTGACACGTTTTCAGGGCTCAGCCCTGCCGGGGGTTGACCCTTGTCTCCCGCCATGGTAGCTATTCGTAAAGTCTGTTTATAAAACAATACTGGCAGGAAAATGGAAAAACAATTTTTACGTACCATTTCTTTTATATGCGTATTTTTTGTGGGACTGCTCTTTTATCAGGGGTGCTCGGACAAGAACAACATCGATGAAAAACTCATGGGAGGCTGGTTTCGAAAGAGCGGAAACAAGTATATTCGACTGTCTCTCAATCCCCAGAACAAATGGTCCGCCTCCGTAAAAATCGCGGATGTGACGACCCGGATCATAGAAGTAAAGGGCAAGGCATCCGGAAGCTGGCATATGGAGGACGGGTCTCTGGTAATGACCGTTGTCGAATCCAATATACGGGATGTTTTTGAAAAGAACAAAACCTCTTTTTATACAATCGAGGAGCTGACCGACAACGTCATGACGCTGGAAAACTCCGTGGGGCGTTTGATGACATGGCAATCCACTTCCCCGGAAACTCAAGAGGGAGACGGAGAAGGGATTTTCCGGGTCATTGATATGGAACCCATTGGGGTGAACCTGAATAAAATCCGATCCCATGACAAGGACCGGTATCTTTGTCTGAATCTGAAGGTCGAGCTCAAAGAACTTATGCCCGGAACCGAGATCCCGGAGATTCATCCGAAGGCCCGTGAAGCGGTGATCCTGTATTTGAGTTCCCTTGTCTACAAAGATGTGCATGAACTGGACAAGGTCAAGAATCTCCAGGGGAGTTTGAAGAAGATACTCACCCCGTACCTGAACGGATTTGTGGAAAAAGTCAAAATCGATCATGTGATCATTTCTTCGACCATGGATAAGGTGGAAGAATTCATGATCGAGCATACGATCGGAAAGAAAACAGCCGAGGGGGCAAAAGGGGAAAGTCAACAGACCAATGGACAAGAAGGTGAATAATCAGCATGAAAGTGATCGATCCGTACTTTGAAATACTGTATATGCCGGGTGGAAATGAAATCATGAAACATCTCGAACTGGCCGCCAGAACCTGCTACAAGTCGGAAGACAGAATCACTGAGGATTCTGCTGAAGCCTTTCTGGCCCGGATTATCAAAAGCGGGCATGAGAGCGTGATTGAACACGCCTCTGTGTCGGTCCGGATCATATGCGACAGGGGGGTCTCCCATGAGCTTGTCAGACACAGGCTCTGTTCGTTCAGCCAGGAGAGCACCCGGTACGCCAACTATTCCAAAGAAAAATTCGGGAATGAAATCACCGTGATCCGTCCTTTCTTCTTTGAAACCGGATCGGAACTCTATCGAGAATGGGAAACCGCCATGCAGGCGTGTGAAAGAGCATATCTGTCCCTTCTTTCCGCAGGAGCCAAGGCCCAGGAAGCAAGAAGCGTGCTGCCCAACAGTCTGAAAACGGATATCGTGGTCACGGCCAACGTAAGAGAATGGCGCCATATTTTCAAACTGAGGTGTTCCAAGGCGTCTCACCCCCAGATGCGGCAGGTCATGCTGCCGCTGCTGGAGACGTTCCATTCAAGGATTCCGGTGCTGTTTGATACCCTTTACGAAAGCCATAAACATGAAATCTCCGCTTTTGCGGATCGGGTCGCCCCAACCGCCTAGTCTTTGGATTTCGTGACAATCAGGATTCCCTGCCGGATGGAGATGACCGCCTCTTTTCCAGTGAACCGGTTGCTGATGCCCAGAGAAGATCCCATTTCCATTTGTGCATCCTGCAAGGGAAATTCCAGACCTTCCAGTGTGACACCTGATACGGTTTCCGTAAGCGGAATGATGGATAGAAATTCTCCGGGCCTGCCGGACAGGGTCAGGCGGTCCCGGACAAGATAAATGCAGTTGTGGTCATCGATGATTCGTGCTTTGATTTGTAACTCCGCCATTTTTTTGAGGAGCATGATATTGGCAAGGGTGTGGTCGAGCCGGGAACCGGATGCCCCCAGAAAGATGATTTCGTCCGCATTCTGCTCAACCGCCCACAAGGCGGCAAGTTCGGTGTCCGTGGCGTTCTTGTCCGGCGGGTGCGGGATCAGGTCCACGTGGCAATCTTTGAAAAAATTCAGATCTTCAGGTGATATGGAATCAAAATCCCCGATGATTACGTCCGGTAAAATCCCCATTGATCTGAGATGGCCGGCCCCTGCGTCCGCACATACGGTTTTGTCAACGGTGTTGGAAATTTCCGAAAGCCGTTTTTTGTTTTTGATATTTCCGCTGGATACAATAAGAACTTTCATAGGCCCTGTACCTACCATGAATTTCAGTAAAACGCACCGCTTTTTTATGAAACCGACAGATAGTTTTCAAGCAAAAGCTTTGCCGCTTGACAGTCTGACCGTATACCTATATTTTCCTTGAGATGAGATTCGGCACCACCATAAACCGCTATGTTTTTTCAGAACTGATTCCGCCGTTTTTGATTTCGCTGGTTTTTCTGACCTTTCTTTTCCTGATGACCCGGATCCCGGAAATTACCAATATGGTGGTGAACTACAATACGGGACTTGGCTCGCTTCTTTTGCTTCTGGCATACTCTTTCCCGAGATTTCTGGAGTTCACGATTCCCATGTCGGTGATGATTTCGGTGCTTTTGACCTTCATGCGCATGGCAGGGGATAACGAGATCACCGCACTCAAAAGCGGGGGGATGTCGATATACCGGATTCTGCCGCCGGTTGTACTATTCTGTTTTCTGGGATTTCTGCTGGGGGTCTGGATCACCACGTGGGCTGTGCCCGAAAGCCGGGTGGCATTCAAGAAAAAAAGCCTTGAAATCGCAAAAACCAACCTGGATGTGGCGCTTCAGGAGCGAAAGTTCAATACCAGATTTAAAGATGTGATGATCTATGTGACCAGCGTGGATGTGAACTCCAAAAAGCTCGAAGACGTGTTTATCGAAGACCGAAGGACAGAGGGGATGGTAAACATTTCCGTCGCTCCCGAAGGGGTGCTTGTATCAGACAAGAATCAAATGTTTTATACCTTGCGCCTGTACAATGGAAACATCAACCAGGTGGACCTTCAGGGCGAATCCGTGAATACGGTAAATTTTGAAACCTATGATATCAATCTGGACCTGACCGCCGGCTCGAATTCACCAACTCGCATTCACAAGGATCTGGACGAAATGTCGCTTTCGGAACTGGCCCGGTTTATCAAAAGTGAACCTGATAATAAAAAGAAACTGTACACCGCGTTGATGGAACTGCATGAAAAGTTTTCCCTCCCTTTCGCCTGTATTGCTCTCGGTATCCTGGCCTTTCCCCTGGGGATACAGTCGGTTTCCCTGAGACGGTCCTCCGGGTTCGGGATGGGGATTTTTTTCTTTATTGTGTACTATCTGCTTCTGGCCCTGGGGTGGGCGGCCGGTGAAACAGGCAGATACCCGCCGGCTGCAGGCATGTGGATGCCGGATCTGATCATGGGCGCTGCCGGAGGTTACCTTCTGTACCGGAATGCAAATGAAAAGCCTTTGAAGCTTCCTGCCGTGTCCCCTGGAAAAGTTGCCGGGTTCATCAGAAGACGGCGCGGCAACAGGGAGATGTAAGATGACCATTCTCCACAGATACTGGCTCAAGGAGTTCATCAAATATTTTTT
>CAYFVA010000198.1:0-4665 GCA_964346265.1 uncultured Desulfobacterales bacterium | reverse complement strand
TTGGTCAGAAATACGCAGGGTTTTTGGGACACCGGATTTTTTGTTACCAGTACATCGGTTTTGTACACCTGTTGTACGGATTCTTCCGTGATGACTCGGGCAGGGTCTCCCATGCCGTAAATCCCGCCTCTTTCTCCATCGATCAGAACGATGGTGTCGGCGTATTCACAGGCCAGGTTGAGATCGTGCAGCACCATGACCACGGCGATTTGAAGCTCCTTTTTGATCCGGGTGACCAGTTTCAGGATACGGGCTTTGTGGGAGATGTCCAGGTGGGAAGTGGGTTCGTCCAGGAGCAGAAGGGACGGCTGCTGCACAAGGGCCCGGGCAATGGAGACAAGCTGTTTTTCCCCGCCGCTGATCCGGTTGAGGGGCATGTCCTTGAATCTTGCCGTATCAGTCAGTTCAAGGAACTTTTGAACGATCTTCCTGTCCTTTTCCGTTTCAAAAAACTGGAACGGCTGAAAATGGGGCAGCCTTCCCAGCATTACATACTCGTGGACGGTCATCCGGGCGGTCTCAATTCCCTGCATGACCACTGCCACCTCCAGCGCCCGTTTTTTTCTGCCGATGTCGCGAATGTCGGTTCCGTTGAGCAGAATACGGCCCTTCAGCGGAGAAAGACTTGCCGCAATGGTTCTCAACAGCGTGGTCTTGCCGCATCCGTTGGGGCCCAGGATGGTGACGTTCTCTCCTTTTGATGCGCAGAATGCGATATGTTCCAGAACCTCTCCGGAAGGATAGCCGCAGGAAAGGCTGCATACCTGCAGAAGCGGAAAGATCTCCTTTTCCGTTGCTGATTTTCCGGAAACGGTTTCCCGGGGTTGTTCTTTCACAATACCACCTGTCTTTTTCCGAGTACCCAGATAAACACAAGTCCGCCGATGATACCGGTGATCACGCCCACGGGCAGTTCCAGCGGGGCGATCACGGTCCTTGCGAAAAGGTCGCACAGGATCAGGAACGTGGCTCCCCCCAGGAATGAGTTGAGGATCAGGGTCCGGTGGTCCATGCCGAACACCATGCGCATGAAGTGGGGGATGATCAGTCCCACAAACATGATGATGCCGGAAACGGAAACGGAAAGGCCGGTGAGCAGGCTTGCCGTGACAAACAGTACTTTTTTGGCCCGTACCGTGTGAATGCCGATAAACGAAGCTTCCTCCTCCCCCAGCACCATGGCGTTGAGATCATGGCAGAAGAAAAGCGAGATGATAAGTCCTGCGATCGATCCCGCGCAAACGATCCGGATCAGGTCCGGGTTCGGCTCGTCCAGGGAGCCCATGATCCAGAACACGATGTTGTGCAGGTCATCCGTTTTGGATATCGCCATCAGGAGCATCACCAGAGAGGAGGATACAAAACTGATCATCACGCCTGTCAAAAGCATGGTTTCCGGTTTCAGGCTCCCGGAGCGCAGGCTCAGGATGTATACCATGAAAATCACGATTCCGGCTCCGGCAAATCCGGATACCGGGTAGGCCATGATCCCGAAGATGTGGTTCAAATGGAAAATGATCGTAAGACAGACACCAAGGGAAGCGCCGCCGGAGATGCCCAGAGTGTAGGGCTCCACAAGAGGGTTTCTGAACATTCCCTGCAGGAGCGTTCCTGCAAGACCCAGGGACCCGCCGACCGCAGCGGCAAGGATGAGTCTCGGCAGGCGCAGCCCCACAAGAATGTGGTATTCGGCCGTATCTTTCTGATTCAGGAGGATATCCAGAAGGTCGCTGAACGGGATGTCCGTGCTGCCGATGGAAAGGGCGGCAATCCCGGCCAGCGCCAGGGTGAAAAGCTGCAGGACCGGCACGAAAAGCCGCCTTTTGATTCCGTGCTCACTCACCAGGGATCTCCTCTGCTTTGTCCGGGTGGATCAGCCGGAAAAACTCGGCAAGGCCCCGGGCGAATACTTCCGGTGTGGGACTGCAGACGATATCCGGGTCCAGCACGTGGATGTTTTTGTTTTTCACCGCTTTTAAAAAGGAAAAATTCCGCCAGGTTTCTTTTTCCCCCAAACCCGCTTTTTTGGAGGAACCCATGGTGGCGATCAAAATCACGTCCGGGTTTTTCTTCAATACCTTTTCCCTGCTGTACACCCCTTCCGGTGCATCTTCTGCAATGTTGATCCCGCCTGCAAACTCGATGTACTCGTGGATAAACGTGTGTTCAGGCGAGGTTTTTAACGGTTTGATCCCGATCTGGATGAAAACGGTCCGTTTCTGCAGCGCTTCCGCCTTCTTCCGGATGTTTTTGACCCTGTCCCGGGCGTTTGAAATGACCTCTTTCGCTCTTTTTTCCTTTCCCACAAGGGTCCCGAGCCGTACAAGGTTTTCACAGATTTCTTCGAAATTCTGCGGCGTTTCAAGCTCGATCACGTGAACGCCCTGTTTCTCCAGAAGCCGGATCTGCTTCCGGCGGGTCAGGGCGTTGGCGATCACAAGGTCCGGTTCAAGGTGGACGATCTTTTCCACATTCATCTGCATCACCGTGCCGATGATCTCTTTTTTCTCCTTTTCAGGGGTTTTACAGTAAGAGGTCACGGCTTCCAGCCGGTCCTCGGCCCCGAGAAGATAAATCATGTCCGTGATCACAGGGCCCAAAGACACGATCCGGTCCGGGGATCCTGCATGTGCCCCGGGGACCTGTAGACAGAACAGGAGCCATATCGGCACAATTACAATCAGGCGGACGATCCAGAGTTTCATACGCGTTACATGCTCTTGTAGTAAATGCCGTTAAAAACCGCGTTCAAAGCAATTTGCAATGCCCCGGGCATTCCGGGTTGATCCACGATCCATTTCATGGAATCGATTTCACGCCCGGCAATCTCTTCGGCAACTTCCCGGGCATACGCTTCAAAAGTGGAAAGGTCCTTGATCAGTCCTTTTTCATACGCATCGCTCACTGCAAACGCGGTTTCGATAAATCCGCGATACCTATCGTTGAGAAGGGTATGCTCGACCGCGCTTGCAAACTCGCTTTTTGTTTTGCCGCAGTCGCAATGCCCGGCTTTCACAAGACCGTATATGCTGATCCCTCTCTTTTTGAGACGGGAGAATACGTCCCGATCCGCTGTCAAGCCGTTCTGTTTCAAGATCGCTTCTTTTACTCCTGCAAAAACGGCTTTTGCCATCAGTTCGCCGAGCCGGGTGTGGCCGCCTGCCTTGTCAAGGGTTTTTCCGGTTCCCTGGATCACGAGAACATTGTCCGTGCCCGTGCCGGTGGCCCGGTATGCCCCGTCTTCATAGCTGGTGCGGATGTCCAGATCCAGGAGCGCAGCGGTTTTGGCTTCTGTTGCCGCGATCAATGCACGGGTCATGGCCCGTTGGCTCAAACGCATGTTGGACATCAGAACCACGTTGATGGTGCCTGGCTCATAAAACAGACCCTTGTCCTTTCCGGCCCGCATGGCGTTGGATTCCACACCTGCCGTGACAAAGGCCCATACACGAAGCTCCTTGAAACGTTCTTCCCGGACTGCAAGGTTGTTCATGTCCGCTCCGGTGAACAGCAGGGCGGTGTGGCCCGGGTCCAGGTCCAGGGCACTCATGACCCGTTTTTTCAGGGCGGCAAGTCCCTGTTTGTGATCGATCAGCCAGTTCTGGGGCGGGGTGTAGTGATTTCCGGCCGCGGTTACCCCGGTTTTCCATCCTTCCAGTGTGGACAGGATCGTGGTGGGAGTTGTAAACTCCATTACAAAGGTTCGATTGGTAAAATCCAGGATGCGGCTCTCATCGATCCTTGCCTCCTTGACAAAATCAAGGTCCACCGGAACAGACTCTGAACTTGTGATCCCGTTCTCGAAAACCCGGTACGCATCAGTGCCGAACCGGTCGGCGTACACGGTTGCGGAAAGCCATTGGATAAAATCGCCTGTGTGTGTGGCCGCCCGGCAGGTCAAATCGCACGGGAAACTGTGAAACCGGTTGTTTTGGACGGCATCCACCTGTTTCCACCCGTCCTTTTTGCGGATTTGATCCCAGACAACCCTGTCCCCGCCGCACCCGTATACCACATGGGGATTGAAATCGATCCATTCCTGTTTCGTCATCTCCACGATATCCCCGGTTTTGCCCAACCGAGGGGGAATGCCCCCGGCAAGGCGGATCATCTCGTTCTGGAACGAGTCGTCCCCCGGGGTCATCAACTCCTCCCGGCCCATGAGCCGCATCACCCGTTTCCGGTTGTCCGGGACGATGGAGCGGATTTTCCGGTCGATCAGATCCATATCCGCCTGAATAGAGGCGGTCAGATCGGCAGCCCTTTCTTCCCGGTCAAAGATTTTCCCGATAAGCTCTATGGTTTCAAGGCTTTGGGAAATCGAATCAATACCGATTTGAACCGTTGGAATCCGATCTTCAGAAAGAGTGTCCCGAATTTCTTCGTGCATTTCTGAGACAAATACCAGGTCCGGTTCAAGAGCTTTCACCGCCTCAATGGAGGGCTGGACGTATCCGCCCACCACTTTTTTCCTGGATGCGTTTTCAAGGTGCGTGCTGTGGTAGGTGATGCCCTTGACCGAATCGTCCGCGCCCAGGGCAAAGAGAATCTCGGTGGCCGACGGCATCAGGGAGACCACTCTTTGGGGTTTCTCCCGGATTGTCACCTGTTGTCCGCCGGCATCGGTGAATGTGATCTCTCCGGCCGGGCAGGGCGGATGAAACA
>CAYFVA010000197.1:0-4696 GCA_964346265.1 uncultured Desulfobacterales bacterium | reverse complement strand
GGAAAAAACATTTTCCAGTGAAAGATAACGAGACAGGGAAATAAATGAAGCTGGTGGTTCTTTCGGACATACACGGAAATCTTGAAGCATTGACCCGGGTGCTTGAAAAAATTGACGCTGTACGGCCGGACCGGTTGATATGCCTTGGGGACAATATCGGGTATGGTCCGGATTCCGACAGGGTGGTCGATATGGTCCGGGAAAGGGGAATCGAATCGGTTCTCGGCAACCATGAAATGGCGGCAAAGGATCCGAGGTTCCTGGCCTGTTTTAATCCGGTGGCCCAGGAATCCGTCCGTCATATGAATGCAACGCTTACGGATGCCACCCTTGATACCATCCGAACATTTGAAAAAGTGTTGGTAAAAGACGGAATCCGTTTTGTCCACGGGGCTCCTCAACAGTCTCCGTTTCTGTATCTGTTTCAGTTCTCCGACCCGGCTCTTGCCGCAAAAATGGGGAAAATGAGAGAGAATATCTGTTTTGTCGGGCACACGCACGAACTTCAACTCATCCGGCTGGATACGGACGGCCGTCTTTACAGAAACGTTTTAAATGAGGGACGCATTCGCCTTGCCGCGAATGCAAAATACATCATTAACGCCGGTAGTGTGGGGCAGCCGAGGGACGGCAACAACAATGCCAAGTTTGTGGTTTATGACAGTGAAGAAAGGGAACTCAAGGTTGTTTTTGTTCCCTACCCGTTCCGGAAAACCGCGGAAAAAATTATTGCCTCAGGGCTGCCCCGCTCTT
This sequence comes from uncultured Desulfobacterales bacterium, assembly GCA_964346265.1. Classification (GTDB taxonomy): domain Bacteria; phylum Desulfobacterota; class Desulfobacteria; order Desulfobacterales; family Desulfobacteraceae; genus JAIPEK01. The sequence goes on along the minus strand of CAYFVA010000197.1, from coordinate 3,943 downwards.
TTGCTGACAAACTGTACTGATATTTATGAAAAAAATCGGAAAATACAAGGTGGTCGGCTTTCTTGGGAAAGGCGGCATGGCAAGAGTTTTCAGGATTGAATATCCGTTTACCGGCAAAGTGGGGGCGCTGAAGCTGCTGGATCCGGAACCGCTTCTGACCTCTCTTGTGGGGGAAGACCGGGTGGAGGAGCTGTTTACCCGGGAGGCCCTGACCATGGCCAAAATCCGGCATCCGAATGTCCTTGAAGTGATCGATTTCGACCGGGCCGACGGCAGGCTGTACTATACCATGGATTTCCACTGCAACAACCTGGGACAGATGATCGGGGAGTCCTATGAAACCGAAAAACCTTCCAGAAAAATTGTTACTGACAAAGTATTCCTTTATGCAAAGCAGATTCTCGAGGGACTGGCTTGTCTCCACTGGTCCAACCTGATTCACCGGGATATCAAGCCTTTTAATATCATGATTACCGAGCTGGATACTGTTAAGATTGGAGATTTCGGGCTTTCCAAGCTGCGGGGCGAAGCCTTTGGCGGGCATAAAAGCTTGAAGGTGGGCTCTCCGTATTACACCGCCCCTGAACAGGAGAATGACCCGGAATCGGCGGATTTCAAAAGCGACCTGTATTCGGCGGGTGTGATGATATACAGAATGGTGACCGGCCGCCTGCCGCTGGACCCGTTTGTAAAACCGAGTACATTGAACAGGGATCTGGATGAAAAATGGGATGATTTTTTGGCCGGAGCACTGGCTTTGGATCCGGAAAGCCGGTATCGGTCCGCAGATGACATGGCGGCGGACCTGGCCGGGCTCGAAAAGGATTGGCATGAGCGGAAAGAACGGATCTGTGCAGTGCCTGAAGTCTTTTTGGAGACAGAGCCGGACTCTGCAATTCTCCAGGAAGCCCCCGGGCCCGTCGAATCAGTGAGTAGTAGAAAAGAGCCTGTCAAGGTGTACAGCAGGGATGCAGAGAAGCGGTTCGGCCTTACCGAACTGATGAAGCCGGCCCGTTATGTGCGGAATCGTTTTGAACCGGCAGGGGAGTCTCTGGTGTATGACGCAGCAACCGGTCTTTACTGGCAGAGGGGAGGGACGCGGTACCCCATGAACCGGCAGGAGGCTTTTGCCTATGTCAACCATCTCAATGCAGATCAGTTCGAGGGATTTTCAGACTGGCGGCTGCCCACAGTTGATGAACTGATTACGATCCTCTCCGAGTCGCCGGAAGGCCATGGGCATTGTGTCGAGCCGGTGTTTGATTCCTTTCGGAGATTTTTGTGGAGTTCGGACCGGTGCACATTTCTGACGGCATGGTATGTGAACCTGGAAATGGGATTTGTCGGGTACAACGACTTCTCCAGTTTCTATTACGCCAAGGCGGTTCGAACGGCGCAGCAGTCCGGAAAATAAATCATGCAAATGGAATAAACCCGTACCTCCTCTCTCCTCTCTCCTCTCTTGTTTCAAGTCTCTTGTAAAAAGATTAGTCTTGCCATTTGACCTTTCTTATGGCATCTATTACAGTTTGATGGAATACAATGCGCACAGCTATCTGCCGTCCGCCGAGAGGACGGCCGGCAGTGCGGGCCTGCGGCTTTGAAGAAGGAGAATATAAGAGCGTTTTTATTGCCGCCGTCGGATAAAGAGTGCAAAAACAGCCGGTTTGAAAACCGCCAATCAGTGAAATATGTGGAGGAAATGCAGTATTATGGAAGAACACTACAGCCCTGAAATCGTTGAGCCCAAATGGCAGGAATTCTGGCGGAAAAATAAGGTTTTCAAGGTGGAAGAGGATGCGTCAAAGGAAAAATACTACCTGCTTGAAATGTTTCCCTATCCTTCAGGAAAGATACACATGGGCCATGTGCGGAACTATACCATTGGGGATGTGGTGGTTCGGTACAAAAGAATGAAAGGCTATAATGTGCTTCATCCAATGGGCTGGGATGCGTTCGGGATGCCTGCGGAAAACGCTGCCATCGACAATAAGACCCATCCGGCTGCATGGACGTATGACAATATCAAGTACATGCGTGAGCAGCTCAAACGCATGGGATTTTCTTACGACTGGGATCGGGAGATCGCCACCTGCCGGCCGGAATACTATAAATGGGAACAGTGGCTCTTTTTGAAAATGTTTGAAAAAGACATGGTATACCGGAAAGAGTCTTATGTGAACTGGTGTGAAAAATGCCTGACCGTTCTGGCCAACGAACAGGTGGAAGGGGACTGCTGCTGGCGGTGCGGTCTCAGGGTCCAGCAGAAAAAGTTATGGCAGTGGTTTTTCAAAATCACCGATTACGCAGACGATCTTCTGGTCCACTGCGACAAACTCGACGGATGGCCGGACAAGGTCACACTGATGCAGAAAAACTGGATCGGAAAGAGCGAGGGAGCGGAAATCAATTTCAAAATCAAGGACATGGAAGAAGATCTCCGGGTGTTCACCACACGGCCGGATACCCTCTTCGGCTGCACCTTCATGTGTCTTGCTCCTGAGCATCCGCTGGTGGAGACCCTGGCTGATCGATTTTCAAGGAAAGCTGAAGTGGACGAATTCCTCGAGAGGGTGGGGCGGCAGGAACGGTCAGCTGATGCGCTGGAAAAGTATGAAAAGGAGGGCGTTTTCACCGGGGCGTTCTGTGTGAATCCGGTGAACGGGGAGAGTATCCCGGTGTATACGGCCAACTTTGCCCTTATGGAGTATGGAACCGGTGCGGTTATGTGCGTGCCTGCACACGACCAGCGGGACTTTGATTTTGCCCGCAAATACGGCCTGGAAATCCGACCGGTGATTAAGCCGGAAGAGCTTCAGGAGAAAGATGTGGCAGCAGAAGAGGCGTATACCGGCCCTGGTGTTCTGATCAATTCAGGTGGATTCGACACCATGGACAATGTAAAAGCCATGAACGCCATTACCGAATGGCTGGAAGAAAAAGACCGCGGGAAAAAGGCGGTCAGTTTCCGGCTCAGGGACTGGGGCATTTCCCGGCAGCGGTACTGGGGGGCACCGATACCGGTCATTCACTGCCCGGACTGCGGGATTGTACCGGTCCCGGTAGATGAACTTCCGGTGAAGCTGCCCGAAGACGTGGATATGCCCGAGAACGGAGGGTCTCCCCTTCCCGGGCTTGATCGGTTTACATACACCCCATGCCCGCAGTGTGAAAGAGAAGATGCAATGCGGGACACCGATACCATGGATACGTTTGTGGAATCTTCATGGTATTTTCTGCGGTACTGCAGCCCGCGGTACGAAGAGGGGATGTTCGAGAAAAGCGCAGTGGATTACTGGATGCCGGTGGACCAGTATATCGGGGGAGTGGAGCACGCAGTGATGCATCTTCTTTATTCCAGATATTTCATGCGGGTTTTGAATACTCTCGGAATGGTGGACTTCAAAGAACCTTTTACAAGGCTTCTGACCCAGGGGATGGTCTGCAAGGAGACGGTCTGTTGTCCGGAGCACGGATTTCTTTTCCCCGAAGAAGTCAGACGGGCGTCCGGGGAAAATGCGTTCTGCAAAAAATGCGGCAGTGCCGTGGAGACCGGCCGGGTCATCAAAATGTCCAAATCAAAGAAAAACGTGGTCAACCCAAACGATCTTCTGGAAAAATACGGGGCGGATGTGACCCGCTTGTTCTGCCTGTTCGCCGCTCCGCCGGAGCGGGATCTGGAATGGAATGATGCCGGGGTGGAAGGTTGTAATCGGTTCATCAACCGGGTATGGCGGCTGGTGGAAAAGTGGAGGGGACTGACCCGGGAAATGGAGCCGTTCCGGAAAAGCGCCTCCGGGTTGTCCCGGGAGGATGCCGGAAAGCTTTATATCAAAGCCAACCAGACCATAAAGAAGGTAACCGATGATATTGAAACAAGTTTTCACTTCAATACAGCCATCAGCTCGGTGATGGAGCTTGTGAACGAGCTTTACGGCGTGGA
>CAYFVA010000196.1:0-4711 GCA_964346265.1 uncultured Desulfobacterales bacterium | reverse complement strand
GCGGTGAGAAAATACCAGCTCAATCGTTGAACTGATTGATAAAGACAATAACAGCACCGCTTCTTGACTTCTTCTTTTTTTCCCACATGTAGGAAAGCACCGTGCCTTCTTTTTTCAGCCGGATCACCACATCTTCCACCACATCCGGCAAAACCGCCCCGTACTCGGAATGAAGTCCCTTGCCCACTATGATCCGAATGGTAAAAAATCCCATCTGACGGGCGCTTTTGATATAGGTATCCGCCCGGAATCGCGCCGTATCCCCTGTGAAGCCATGAAGATCCAGAACCGACTCCGGCGGGGGATACCGTTTGAGCCTCTTTTTGAGCGGCACCCGGGCAGGGCCTTTCCGGTCGCTTTTCTCCTGAAGGATCCGGTCGGCTGTCTTGCCTTTCAGGTACAGATCCAGGAGCGTCTCGAAATCCTCGTCCTGTGCCGGCTCTTTTGCGGTCTCCTCCAGGGCGGGGGATTGTTCCGTTCCTTTCCCGGCGGATTCTTCTCCGGAAAGAAACACCTCTTCCACACTCCGGTCTTTATCAAAAACGTAAATGCCCTTTTTATTCTTTTTGAAAGATTTTTTTCCCATATCGATTACTGTATTTCAATTCCAAACAGTTTTCAAGCCGTTACATTTTAGCTGATTGACTTTGCCCCCCCGTCCTGTTAGTATGCTCCGATATGGAAACAGGGAGTATTGTCGAATATATCGATCAGCAGAAAATCATAACCGCGGTCATCTTACAGGTCAAAAACGGCAAACTGCGTTTGTTGACGGAGAACAACAGAGAGCTCAATTTTTCCGAAAAACGCCTTTCCCACGTTTCCGAAGAAAAACTTGACTGCAGCACCAACAAGGATTTTCTCGTCAAGCAGCTGAAAAAGATCAACAAGAATCGCCAGAACCTTTCCGAAAAAATCGATATTGCGGAATTATGGGAGGTGCTCCACGAGGAAGACGAAGAGATCGACATCTCTACCATGACCCACTTCTGTTTCGACCCCCCGGTCTCCTCTGATAATGAAGCCGCTGTTTTGCGCGCCTTTTTCAAGGACAGGCTATACTTCAAGTTCGGAAAAACCGGTTTCCGGCCCTACACCCCCGAACAGCAGGAACACAAGAAAAGACAGGAAATGGAAGCGCAACGCAGGGAGCGCCTCATTGAAAAAGGCGGCCTTTGGATCAAGGCGGTGACGGAAAACCATGAGGATGCCCAATCTTTTGAAGATCCCGAAGTCATCCGTATCCTGAAACAGTATCATATCCATGAAAAAAACAGCCCGAACGCCTCCATCGCAAAGGCAATTCTCAAGAAGGCCAACCTCAGCACCCCGGATCAGATATTCAGTATCCTGGTCCGTGCCGGGATCTGGGATACGGATGAAAACATCGACCTTTTGCGGTTGGACATCGAAACCGAATTCGACAAAGAGGTCCTGGATGCGGCCGCTTCCATCCCCCGCGCCCTTGATGCGATCGAGGCCGATCCTTTGCGGGAGGACCTCACGGACCTCAACGTAATCACCATCGACGGCCAGTCCACCCTGGACTATGACGATGCCGTCAGCCTTGAAAAAACCGACTCCGGTTACCGGCTCTGTATCCATATCATTGACATGGGATTTTACATCAAAACCGGTGATACTGTGGACCAGGAAGCCCTGAAAAGAGCGACTTCCATTTACATGCCGGACAACAAGATCCCCATGATTCCGCCCGGTCTGTCCGAAGACTTCTGCAGCCTGAAGCGGGACGAGCTGCGGCCCGCCATCACCACCCGGGTGACGATGAATCCCTTTTTTGAAATCATCGATTACGAGGTCATCCCCAGCATCATCAAGGTCAAACAGCAGATGAGCTACACGGATGCCAACCTTATGAACGGAAAGGACGAGCCGGTCACCACGTTATACAAAATGGCCACCACGCTGAGGGAAAAACGGCTCAAGGCAGGGGCCGTCCAGATCACACTGCCGGAAGTGAACATCTGGATCGACCCGGACGGCGAGATCAACATCTCCCGGATTGACCGGGAGAATCCCGCGCGGATGCTGATTTCCGAATTCATGATCCTGGCCAACTCTCTTATGGCGGAATTTCTTTCTTCGCACAAGGTTGCGGCGGTTTTCCGATCCCAGTCTCCGCCCAATGAACGGCTTTTCAAAGGCCTTGAAGAATCGTTGTTTTTAAACTCCATGCAGCGCAAAAGACTTTCCCGGGCGGTGATCGGGCCGAAACCCGAATTCCATGCAGGCCTGGGGGTCAGCGCCTATGTCACGGCCACATCCCCGATCCGGAAATACCACGACCTTCTCACCCAGCGGCAGATCCGGGGCATTCTGGGATATGAGCCGCCATGCAGCAGAGAGGAGATCGACAACACCCTCCAGATGCTGGCCGTCCCTGTTGCCAATGCAGCCAAAGCCCAGACGCTTCGAAGGAAGTACTGGATTCTGAAGTACCTTGAAAAGATGAAGGGCAAGGTATTTGAGTCCCTGGTACTGGAGGTTCACAAGGATTTTTACGTGGTCCTTATCAAAGACATCATGCTGGAATGGAAAGTGCCGTCCGGCGGCATGAATTTCAAACCCGGGGATCTCGCCCATGTCACGGTACAGCACGCCAACGCCCGGAAAGACCAGCTCTCCCTTTTCATATAACTTCAATCAGTGCTTAAAGCTTCTCTGGCCCGTGTATACCATGGCGGCGCCGTACTCGTTGCACGCCTGGATGGACTGGTAATCGTTCAGGGACCCGCCGGGCTGAACCACTGCAGTGACGCCCTGCCTGAGCCCCACGTCAATGCCGTCCCGGAAAGGAAAAAATGCATCGCTTACCATGGCAGAGCCGATCAGGCCGCCTTTTTCCCGTTTGACGTCCGAGTCGATCTCCCGCCTTTTGTCTTCATCCTCCAGAAGGTTGTACGCCGTCTGATGCCGCTCGAATGCATACCGGTCCATGAGCTTTCGGTATGCCTTGTCCACGGCGATCTCGGCAACACCGACCCGGTCCTGTTCTCCGGTGCCGATGCCCGCGGTGACCGAATCCTTCACATAGATCACGGAATTGGAAGTGATTCCCACCTCCACGAGCCAGCCGAAAATAAGATCTTCATACTCTGCCTGCGTGGGCTCCCGGTCCACCTGGTACGTCCTGCCCTTGTAGTCGGAACGGGCAAGCTGAAAATCATCACTGGAAAGGGATTTCGGCGCAAACGACCACTGGGTGATGACGGACCCGTCGATCAACGCCTTGAACTCGGGTACCCGCTCGTTGACAAACGATTCCAGGTTCGCCATGTTGGCAATTTTGATCACCCTCAGGTTCTTGCGTCTGCCCAGAATATCAAGGGTGCCTTCTGCAAACTCCGGTGCCGCAACCACCTCGGCATACTGGGAAGCGATGGCTTCAGCCGTGGCCTTGTCCACCTGCCGGTTCAACGCGATGCATCCCCCGAAAGCCGCCACACGGTCGGCCATGTACGCTTTGCGAAAGGCCTCTTCCAGGGAATTCGCACGGGCGGCGCCGCACGGGTTGTTGTGCTTGACAATGACCGCTGTGGGCCGGTCCGGAAGATACCGCAGAATATTCAGGGCGTTGTCCGCATCCGTGAGGTTGGTTTTGCCCGGGTGCTTGCCGGACTGGAGCAGCTCAAGATCCGACACCAGGTATTTCCCCGGCTGAATGGTCTTTGTCTCCCCGAGCATGAGATTCCCGTTCACACACCGGTACAGGGCCGCTTCCTGGCCGGGATTTTCCCCGTACCGCAACCCCTTTTCCACCCCTTGGATGGTCCAGGCAACTTTTTCATAGTACAGGGTCTGGCGCTTGTCCCCGTCCACGAAAGAAATTTCCATGTTCGGCGTAAAATGGTCGTCCATCACGGTTTTGTACATCTTTTTCAGATCGTCGGTCATGATCATCCCTCCGTCTTGTAACAGGATGCAGCGTCCTGGAAGGTTCTGCCGTTCAGCCATTCGCTGATAACCTTGTCGTAGGCGGCGGTATGGGCAAATGCGTTTTTCGCCAGTTCAAACCGGTCTTCAAGCGTCAAAACCCCTCCATTGGCTTGGATTTTCTCCACGAGCCCCTGATAGGACTGTGGATCAACCACCGGCGCGACCCGGATAAAATTTTTGGCTGCCGCCCGGATCATGGCGGGTCCGCCGATGTCGATATTCCCCCTTGCCTTTTCCACGGTTACGTCGTCTTCGGCAATAGTCCGTTCAAACGGGTACAAATTGGCCACCACCATGTCGATGGGCCTGGAAAACGTCCGTTTCATATCCTCCTGATGCGCCTCGTTGTAAGTTTCCGTGAGAAGGCCGAGGTGAATCTTGAAGTCGAGCGTCTTCACAAGTCCGCCCTGGGTTTCCGGCTGGCCGGTATATTCGGACACTTCAAAAAGACTGATGGCTGCATCCGACCCAAGGATCTCTTTGATCCGTTTGTACGTGCCGCCCGTGGACATGATCATCAGATCCGGATTCTGCTTGATAAGACCCGGGATCAACGTTTCAAGGCCGGTTTTGTCGGAAACGCTGACAAGTACGGTATTGATTTTTACCCTGTCATCCACTTTTTCCACTATATTTTTACTCATTGTCCATTTCCCGTTTTTATGGTGTTGAAAGAAAGTCGGACTTGCCGGAAATTTCAAATTTCATTCTCAGGTCATAATATAAACTCGGGCCGATGTCAACGCACGGGCAA
>CAYFVA010000195.1:0-4731 GCA_964346265.1 uncultured Desulfobacterales bacterium | reverse complement strand
TGGGAAACAGGGCATTGGTGATTTTCGGGGCCAGTTCAAACAGAAGAATGCCGATCATTGCCGATGACAGGATGAAGACGCCGCTGAGCACCCGGATGGTATCTGCAGCCATGGCAGCGATGATCACGGAAAATTCCCCCCGCTGGGTAAAGGACAGCCCGGCCCGCAGAGACACTTTTTTTGACAGCCCGTAGAGCCTGGCACCGAAATACCCGGTAATGATTTTACCGGCAATGGACCATGCCAGCAAAACGATCAGCAGCGGCACCATGGGAACCCCGCCGCCGAACGTGATGGTGGTGCCGAAGTAAAAAAAGAACAGGGGCAGAAACAGGTCCCGGATCGGCAGAATGGCATGTTCCATATTCTCGGTCCGCCGCACTTCCGCCAGGATGATGCCGGCCAGAAACGCGCCCAGCACCTCGGACAGATTCAGCATCAATGCCAGGCCTCCGTAGGCAAGGGCGATGCCCACCACCAGGAGAATAAAATTGTCATGGCTCATGTACCGGTCCACAAATCCGCCCAGACGGCTGAAGATGAGATGTCCGATGACCACGGCACCGATGATAAGCCCCAGGATCTTTACCATGATCAGCCCGAAGGTCATGGCGGTCAGGGCGGTCCCGGCGGTGAGGCCCACAAGAACCGCCACCGCCACCGGGGCGGCAATGTCCTCGAATATCAGCAGGCCCAGCATAAATTCGGATTCCGGATTGGCCATGCGTTTCGAGGTTTCCAGGATTTTGGCGGTGATGGAGGAGGAGGTGGCGTACACCACGCCGCCCATGAGAAAGGCGGTGATCCAGTCCAGGCCGAAGGCCATACAGATCCCCATGGTGAGAAAAAGATTGAGAAAAAGGTCCAGGGTCCCGGCCGGGGCCACTTTTCTGGCAATACCGGCCAGGCGGCGGGCCGGAAACTCCATGCCGAGCATGAAAAACAGCAGGACGATCCCCACTTCACCGGCCAGATGCAGCAGGTGATTGCCGGAAAAATACCCCCCCATACCGATGCCCAAAAGGATATACAGCACCACCCCGGGAATCCGGACCTTCATACCGATAAATCCCACAACAAACAGCAGAATAAACAGTGCTCCGGCAATGAACAGAACAGGGAAGTAAACGTCCCCCATCATACGTCTTCCTGGTCTTTTTTTCCGGTGGCCAGTTCTTCAAACCGGCGGATCTGGTCCCTTTTGCCCGCTGCCATGACCGTGTCTCCGGCCTTGAGCACCAAATCGATGTCCGGGCTGACGGTCATGTCATCCCCCTGGATCACCGCGATAATGGAGGCCCCGGTGTGGGTTCTGATGCGGGATTCGGCAATCTGTTTGTCCACGAACGGTGATTTCGGGGTCAGCTTGATCCATTCCATGACCAGCTGCTTCTGGAATATCTCCATTTTTTCATCATCCACGGGCTGGTAGGTGGCTCCAAGCAGCTGAGCCCCCAACTCCCGGGTTTCCTCGGATGTCAACGTCAGAAAATAATCAGCCTCATCTTCATCCGCGTCCTGGAAAAAATACAGGTCCCGCTTGCCGGAATGATGAACAATGACCACGATCTTCTGTTTTTCTGCGGTCTGAAAGGAGAGCTTTTTTCCCACTCCGGGCAGATCAGCCATTTTTACTTCCACGGTAGCACCTCATTGTTTGTTTTGTGTCAGCAAAACAATTATTGAAGGTTGACCGAATTGTCAATACAAATTTTTGAAACCGGATGAGATTTTCAGCGAGCTCGCTTTCCCCGCATGAGAATCAAGAAATCTGCTCTTGATTTTTCCCTTCTTTTCTATATAGTTTGATTGGAATCTATTCGGAAACAAAGGAGGCTTTATGAATACGAACAGAACAGCATTTTTATTTATATTCATCCTTATTTTAACTTCCTGCACAGGCGGGGATAAAAGTATGGTTACCGTTGCATCTAAAATAGATACGGAAGGTGCATTGCTCGGGAATATGATAATTTTATCGTTAGAAAATGCCGGAATAAAAACTCTTGATAAAACTGAATTCGGTCAAACAGATGTCATCCGGAAAGCGATAAAAAATGATGAAATCGATATATATCCGGAATATACCGGCAATGGGGCTTTTTTCTTTAACACAGGTAATGCCGAAACCTGGCGAGACCCTGCAGCAGGTTATGAGCTGGTAAAGAAAACAGACATGAAGAACAACAACATTGTCTGGCTTACACCCGCTCCTGCCAATAACACCTGGGCGATAGCCGTACAGAAAGACATCGCCCAAGAATACCGGCTTGAGACCCTTGAGGATATGGCGGAATACGTGAACAACGGGAATACTGTAAAGTTAGCATGTTCCGAAGAGTTCGCCAGCCGTGAAGATGTCCTTCCCGCTTTCGAGAAAACGTACGGCTTTTCTTTACGGCAGGACCAGATGCTCATCCTCTCGGGGGGCAACACAGCTACAACTGAAAAAGCTGCCGCACGAGGCACCGATGGTGTTAATTTTTGCATGGCATACGGCACGGACGGACAACTTTCAGCACTCGGGTTAAAAGTACTGAAAGACACAAAAAAAGTTCAGCCTGTATATCAACCGGCTCCGATTGTAAGACAGGAAACGGCACAGCGGTTTCCCAAAATAAAAGAAGTACTGAACCCTATTTTTGCAAGTCTTTCCCTTGAAGACTTACAGAATCTCAATTCACAGATTGCAGTAGAAGGGAAAGCAGCACGCACAGTTGCGAAAGAGTATCTGAAAGCAAACGGCTTTATTTCCAGATAATAGAGTGGATGAAGCGAGACAATCCAAAATACCACATCTTGAAAGTTCCTTTTTTCGCTCTGCTTTTGGAAACAATCGTCTTGTTTGTGCCTCTTTTTACAACAAAAGAAAATAGAATATCCGACGGGGCAGCCTATTACCTTTTTCCCGTCACCCATTGGAGCTCTCTGCTTTTTCCGGCAATTGTCATACTTACTCTGTGTGCGGTGCTTTTTGCCTGGAACAGACGCAGACACATAGAAGCGATAGCCGGTGCATTGCTCTTTTTATTTCCCTGGGTACATTTGTCCTTTACAAGCGGTTTTCTAATGAAAGACCTTGCCGAGGCGGCACGAATATCTCCTCAAACAGGGACATGGATATGCGTTGCCGCCGCTTATGTTCTGTTTGCAGATTCCACGAAATTTATAAAATCAAAGAGCTTTGTATGGGGAGTTCTCGTTTTACCGTTTGCAATAATTGCCTGGCTTGTCGTTGGCGAAAATCTTGCCGCCCTTTCCATACTTCAGGAATACAATAATAAATCCGGCCGCTTTTTGCTCGAATTTACAACTCATATATACCTGTCAGGAATCAGTGTGCTTATTTCCTGCATAGTGGGCATACCGCTTGGATTGATCGCGTACAAACAAAATGTTTGTAAAAACGGTATTTTTCTTTTTACGAATACGGTTCAAACCATTCCCAGCTTAGCTCTTTTTGGACTCCTGATCGCCCCGCTTTCCTACATTTCGCACCAATATCCGGTTTTAAGAGATATTGGTATAAAAGGAATCGGAACGGCACCCGCCTTGATTGCGCTTTCACTCTATGCTCTTTTGCCGGTTACGTTAAACACATTTACTTCATTTAAGCAAATTGACAATTCCGTAAAAGAAGCCGGCCGGGGAATGGGAATGGGGGTGTTCCAGCTTTTCTTTATGGTGGAAATGCCTTTGTCCCTGCCTATTTTATTGAATGGGATCCGTGTAGCTGCTGTTTTAACCATTGGAAATACTGCTGTTGCCGCCCTGATCCGGGCCGGAGGCCTGGGCAGTTTTATTTTTCAAGGTCTTGGCCAATCCGCACCGGATCTTATACTGTTAGGGGTAATACCAATCATCGCATTGGCAATTTTCACAGACAGGTTGTTTACACTTCTTATCCATATAACCGGCCCCGCTTCCATGCGCTCTCCACTTTCAACGTAAAAAAAATTGCCGAACAAGGAGAGGAAGTGCGGTAAAGGGAGGAAAAATGATCGAATTTGATAAGGTATCAAAAAAATCCGGAATTCTCACAAAAACCGCCATAATTGCGTTCTTTATTCTGTTTGTTTTTTTTCCTCCTTTCCAAAAAGCAGTGTTACACTTCTTTTTCCCGGAGGAAGGATCGCTCATATATCCCCGTTATGGGCTTCCCGTTATGTTTTTCCAGCATTTGCTTGTTGTCATCATATCCAGTTCTGCTGCTACGGCCATCGCTGTCCTGCTTGGCATCTTTGCCACAAGAGAGCCAGGAAAAGAATTCCTTCCCATAATACAAGATTTCACGTCGTTTACTCAAACATTCCCGCCTGCCGCAGTTCTGGCATTAGCAGTTCCAATCCTTGGATTTGGCTATGAGCCGACTATCGCAGCTTTGTTTTTCTTTTCTTTATTGCCTGTTGTGAAAAACACAATTTCCGGTATCCAGTCGATAAACCCGACGATTATCGAATCTGCCCGCGGGATGGGAATGAACCGTTTGCAGCTTTTAACATACATCGAATTGCCCCTTTCCGTTTCGGTTATTATGGCCGGTATCCGAACCAGTGTAATTATCAACATCGGTACCGCGACAATCGGGGCTGTAGCAGGCGCCGGAGGTTTAGGGGCGCCAATTATTTCCGGACTGATTCGTGACAATCAGTCTTACGTTTTGCAGGGAGCTATTGCCACCGCCCTTTTCGCCCTTACCACAGACTGGGCATTACAATGGGCAGAGAGTAA
>CAYFVA010000194.1:0-4740 GCA_964346265.1 uncultured Desulfobacterales bacterium | reverse complement strand
CCGGTGCATCCGATGGGATGTCCGATGGAAATCCCGCTACCAAGCTCGTTTGGCTTTTCAAAATCAATATCCAATTCTCTCATGCAGCCGATGGCCTGGGCGGCAAACGCTTCGTTGAGCTCGATCAGGTCAATATCGTCAATGGTCATACCGGTCTGCTTCAGGGCTTTTCGAACCGCCGGCACCACACCGAGTCCCATGTAGGCGGGATCAACACCACCTGATGCAAATCCTTTCACCCGGGCCAGTTTTTCAAGGCCGAGCTCGTCCGCCTTTTCTTCGGACATGAGCAAAACCGCCGCACCCGCATCATTGATTCCGGAGGCATTTCCGGCGGTCACACTCCCGTCCGGCCGGAAGGCGGGCCTGAGCTTGGCAAGCTTTTCCATGCTCGTCTCCATGGGTCTTTCATCCGCCTGGACCTCGATTTCCTGTTTTTTGGCTTTCACCTTCACCGGGACGATCTCCTGCATAAACGTTTCATCCCGTATGGCACCCACGGCCCGGGTGTGGCTCAAAAGCGCAAGCCGGTCCTGCTCTTCCCGGGAGATCCCGTACTTTTCCACAATATTTTCCGCGGTCTGTCCCATGTGGTACCCGTAAAATATCTCGTACAGTCCGTCAAAGACCATGAGATCATAGATATCCCCTTTGCCGGTCAGCTCCATGCGATGACCCCATCGTGCCTTGGGAAGAGCCATGGGCGCGGTACTCATACTTTCCTGGCCTCCGGCCATGACCACATCCGCACTGCCTGTCATGATGGCCTGGGCACCCAGCGCCACCGCCTTGCATCCGGAAGCACACACCTTGTTGATCGTGAACGCCGGCGTATGACGCATAATACCGGCCCGTATCATGGCCTGGCGGGCCGGATTCTGCCCCTGCCCCGCCTGGAGCACGTTGCCCATGATCACCTCATCCACCGTGACAGGGGTTGCATCGTCATCAAAATCAAATCCGTTTTTCTCCAGATCGATCATGCCCTGGTCCTTTAATGCGTCAGGGCCGAACTCCAGCTGCTCCTGCCCGGCCGCCGGTTTCAGACCGACGCGCTTGAGTGCGTCCTTGATCACCAAAGAACCCAGATCCACGGCCGAAATATCTTTTAAAGCACCTCCGAAATTGCCCACAGGGGTTCTTGAAGCGCTTACTATCACAACGTTTCTCATGGCTATACTCCTGTTTTTGGTTAGATTATGCAAGTATTTGACTACAGAATCCATATCAAAGTATACTGAAAAAAACAAGGGATTGACAAATGTGCCTGATACTTTTTGCATACGATACAGCCGGTGGAAACAGGCTGGTCCTGGCTGCCAACCGGGACGAATTTTATTCACGGAAAACCGCTGCCATGCATTACTGGGAGGACCACCCCTCCCTTTTGGCCGGAAGGGACCTCGATGCGGGCGGAACGTGGTTTGCCGTCCACAAGAACGGCACCTTTGCCGCCCTGACCAACTACCGGGACCCGGCATCTTTGAAAACCGATGCACCGTCCAGGGGAGATATCATCCCGCAGCTTCTGGATTCGGGAAAGTCGATCAAACAAGGTCTTGAAGATCTGCAATCCGACTGCCGGCGGTTTAACGGATTCAATCTGCTGGCGTGGGACGGAAGGAACCTGTACTGGTTTTCCAACGTTACCGAAGAAATCCAAACGATAGAGCCCGGGATTCACGGCCTTTCCAACCATCTGTTGAACACAAAATGGCCGAAAGTTCAAAAGGGAAAATCAGAACTCGGCCGGGCGATCGGGCCGGAGGGTCATATCCATCGGGAAAGGATTTTTGATTTTCTGAAAGACACCACCCGGTTTGCGGATGAAAACCTGCCGGACACCGGGGTGGGACGTGAATGCGAACGCATGCTCTCGCCGGTTTTCATCACAAGCGAGACCTACGGCACCCGTTCTTCCACCCTCCTGGTGGTGGATGATGCAGGCGGGATCGATGTCACCGAAAGATCGTTTGATGCGGACAACGGGAACCAAGCCACGGAAAACCGGTTTCGGTTCACCCCTTCCTTTTGATCTCAAGCCAGCGTTCGATCCGTTTTTTCACGGTTCCTTCGTAGCCCCGCTCGGTGGGGAAATAAAAACGGGTTCCGGCAAGATCGGTGGGCATATACTCCTGTGCGGCGTATCCCTCTTTATAGTCATGGGCGTACTTGTACCCTTTTCCATAGTCCATCTCTTTCATCAGGCCGGTGGGCGCGTTTCGGATATGCAGGGGCACCGGAAGGTGACCGCTGTCTTTCACCGCTTTCCTGGCCGCTTTTCCTGCCATGTACACGGCATTGCTCTTGGGGGCGGTGGCCAGATACACCGCCGCCTGCAAAAGGGCGTCATCCCCCTCGGGATGGCCCAGGAACCGGAAAGACTCCAAAGCGTTCAGGGCGGCAGTCAGCGCACCCGGATCTGCAATCCCCACATCTTCCGTGGCAAACCGCACCATCCGGCGGATGATGTAAAGAGGGTCCTCGCCCGCCTCCAGCATTCTCGTGAGCCAGTATATGGCCGCATCCGGGTCACTCCCCCTGAGACTCTTGTGAAAAGCGGATATCAGGTTGAAATGTTCCTCGCCGGACTTGTCGTACTTCAGTGCCTTTCTCTGGATGGCGGATTCCAGATCCGTAGAGGAAATATCGGTTTTGCCGACAAAATGACGGGCGGCCGCTTCCAGTGTGCTCAACGCCACCCGGGCATCCCCGTCCGAAACCGTGGTGATGTACTCGAGCGCCTCGTCGGAAAAAGCGGTGTCTTCCATACCGAGACCCCGTTCGGTGTCCCGGAGGGCATTTTGCAGAATGGTTTTCAGATCCTGTTCAGACAAAGGATTGAGCGCGACCACCCGGCACCGGGAAACAAGGGCCGGGATCACGGAGAATGAAGGATTCTCGGTGGTGGCGCCCACAAGAATGAGTATCCCCTTTTCCACATGGTAAAGAAAGGCATCCTGCTGGGACTTGTTGAACCTGTGGATCTCGTCCACGAACAGGATGGTCCTCTTTTTATAGAGCTTCCGCTTTTTTTCCGCGCCCTTGATGATCTCTTTGACATCACTCACACTGGACAGGACCGCGGAAATCCGGATAAAATCGGCACTGGTTTCATTGGCGATGATCGAGGCCACCGTGGTTTTCCCGCATCCGGGCGGCCCCCAGAGGATGATCGAAAACAGGGTGTCCTTTTCTATGGCCCGCTGCAGCAGCCCCCCTTGTTCAAACACGCTTTCCTGGCCCACCAGCTCGGAGAGCCTGACCGGCCGCATCCGTTCGGCAAGGGGAGCGGCGGAACCGTTCGGGCCCATGTCGGATTCAAACAGGTCCAATTTACACCATATCCCTCTGCCTCTTCTTCCGGCTCTGTTCTTTCCGTTCCTTGTACCGCTTTTGCGCTTTTCTGCTCCTGCCTTTGTCCGGCCGGTTTCCTGCGCCGGACGGCTTTGAGGAAAAATCCATTTTGCCGGTCTTCTCCCGGAAATACAGTCTGATCGGGGTTTGATCAAGCCCTGTGATCTCCCGGATCTGGTTGACAAGATAGCGCTTGTAGGAGAAATGGACCGCTTCGGGATAGTTTACGAACGACACGAAAACAGGCGGAGCGGTGGACACCTGGGCGGTGTAGTAAAACTTGAGACTCTTTCCCTTGTGAAGCGGCGGTTCCACCCGCAACACCGCATCCTCCATGACCCGGTTGAGAAATCCCGTCCCCACCCGGTGGATGTACTGGCCGTGGATGTTTTCCACCATCCTGAATATTTTTCCAACTCCCCGGCCCGTTAGCGCGGACACGGTAAGCACAGGCGCATACGGAAGAAAACGGGCCTTGTATTTCAATTCCTCCATGAGTTTTTTCCGCTGCCGGTCTCTGTCTTCCACAAGGTCCCATTTGTTGAACACGAACATCACCCCGCAACCCTGTTCTTCCGCGTGCCCGGCAATGGTGATGTCCTGGTCGGTGACCCCTTCCACGGAATCGATCAGAAGCAGCACCACATCACACGCTTTCATGCTCTGCAGCGACTTGATAATGGAAAACTTTTCCACCCGGGCAGTCACCCGCCCCTTTTTCCGGATACCTGCCGTGTCCATCAACACAAACCGCTTGCCCTTGTGATCAAGCTCAAGTTCCACCGCATCCCTCGTGGTCCCGGCCTGTTCATTCACGATCACGCGTTTTTCCCCGAAAAGCCGGTTCACCAGTGAGGATTTCCCCACATTGGGACGGCCCACCACGGCAAGCTTGATGGTGTCCGGCTCCGGCGACTCCTCTTCCCGGCTTTCCGGAAAGACCCGGACCAGATCCTCCATGAACTCGTCAAGTCCGATATTGTGCTCTGCGGAGACGGGATAGTATTGATCGATCCCGGCGGAATAAAACTCATAAAGCCCCTGGTGCTGCTCCGCATGCTCCACCTTGTTCACAGCACAGAACACCGGTTTTGCCGATTTCCTCAAAAGGGCGACCAACTCCCGGTCATAAGGAGAGAGCCCCTCTCTTCCATCCATGACAAGCACGAGCACATCCGCACTCTGGATCACGATATGGAGCTGCTCCCTGATATCCGGGGCAAACACATCCTCGTCCGAACTCAGAAAGCCGCCGGTATCCACCAGGGTAAACGGCACGTCATCCCAGGCCGCATCCGCATACAGCCTGTCCCGGGTAATGCCCGGCATATCGTCCACAAGCGCCTTCCGGGTTCTCGTAATCCGGTTGAAAAGCGTGGATTT
>CAYFVA010000193.1:1526-4746 GCA_964346265.1 uncultured Desulfobacterales bacterium | reverse complement strand
AACGAGCTATGTAAACCTTGTTCCAACGAAGAAAACAGATAAAAAGGCACGCAGGAGGGGCACGTTATTTTCACTGGGTGCCTAAAGCAGATGGGTGGGGTTTCACCCCGTCATTACCCGCTTTTTCCTATGGAATAGGGATGCGAAGCCCTGCAGTGAAACTCGAGCACCGTGTCTTTGATCTTGATCCGGTCGAAGTTGTTCAGTTTCACCGAACTTTTGACTTTCTTGCCGTTCACTCTGGGCTTGGACAGGCTTTTGATATAGTTGAGGTAGTATCCGTCCGGTCTTCTGGCAATGGTAAACGCAGTAGCGCCCACGGTCCATCCGCTTACCACGACATCATTTTCCGAATCTTTTCCGACTTGAACAATATTCCGATCCAACCGAACTTCTCCGTTGCCGCCGGCAATGAAATACAGAATCCCCTCCAGGGCATCCCGGGCGCCCACACTTTCGGATTGTTCCGAAGATTTATTTTGTGCCGCCTTGTTGTGACTTTTGGTATCGAGTATAATGGTCTTGTCCGTATCCGAGTCCAGTTCCACCGGCTCGGACCGGTTTTTCTGATCTTTGGGAACCACGATCCGGTGCTTGCCGATGGACACCACATCTCCTTTCTGAAGCCAGTATGCATCTTGGATACGGCTCCGGTTGACAAACGTTCCGTTCTTGCTGTCCAGATCGGTCAGCAGTATTCCTTTTTCGAGACACTGGATTTCCGCATGTTTACCTGATACGGTGGCATTGTCGATCACAATTTCATTTGTCGGTTTGCGACCGATTTTTACTCCCTGTCCCCTGTTAAGTGTGACCTCCTTGTGTACTTCCCCTTCAAATACAAGCAACAATGTAATCATAATCATAATCCCGTTTTATTTATCGGTTTTCCGTCGGCGCTGAAACAGACCCAACCGTTTCGGCCGAAAATGAAACTTCTTTTTTTCGATTTTCAGTACAATCAATGTAACGTTATCCTCGCCCCCCCGCTCGTTGGCCAGATCGATTAAAGCGGAACACGCCTCTTTTGCGGAAAACTTCTGCACAATCCCGGCGATTTCATTTTTGCCCACCGTTTTGGAAAGCCCGTCCGAGCACAGCACAAAACTGTCCCCTTTGCAGACCGGTATCTCGCAGATATATGGTTCCACTTTTTCCGCCCCCCCTATGGCTCTTGTCAGCATGCCCGGGTATTTTCCGGCAAGCCGGATGCCGTCGGGATCCTCTTTCAGATGAGCATCTTCTTCCACGGTATGGGGCATGAAAAGCGGGAACACGCGACCGGACTGAATCAGAAATATCGGACTGTCTCCCACATTAACACAGGTCAGGCGCCTGTCGGACAGACACACGGCGGCAAGGGTTGTCCCCATCCCATTGTATTCGGCTGAACTGTCTCCTTTGTCCCTGACCCGTTCGTTTGTCCGTTTCAAGGCGAATTTCATGGCATTGGCGGCTGGAGAAAAATTCCGGTCATACGCATCATCCTCCAATAATCCCTTCACATCCTGCAGCACGCTTTCAAAATTTGTACGGATTTCTTCGGCGGCCAGAAGACTTGCCGTGTCCCCGGCTCTGTGCCCGCCCATTCCATCGGCCACAAGGAACAATCCGATGCCGGTATCCAGAAGAAATGTATCCTGGTTTGTATCTCTTTTTTTGCCGATATGGGTTTGGCCGAACACCTCATATGCGGATTCCGGCATAACGGAATCCAAAAGTTTTGTCATGTTTTCCGGATTTTTCATTCGGTATTCAGTTCTTTGGGACCGAAAAGGTCCGGCTCTTTTTCTTGTGTTTCATCAGCCTCTTTTTCCTCCCCTGCCGTATCTTCCGACGCTTTATCCTCTTTTTCCCCGGGCGGCTTTGTTTTCTTTTTGACGTCATTTTCCGCTTGAGCCGCTTTCTTCTTTTCCGGCCTTTCCGTTTTTCCGATAAATGACTCGAGAAAATCTTTTGGCATGGGAACGGAAATTTTCACTTTTTCTGCGGGGATTTTGACTTTTTCCCCAACCTGGAGATTCTGGGGAGAAAGGTTGGGATTCAGGTCTGCCAGGTATTCCCAGGCATCGATCCGGCCCATGTACCACTTGGCGATAATGGACAGGGTTTCCCCTTTCCACCGGATCCTGTGCACCAGAAACTCTTGCCGGTCATCCGCTTTGTCAAAAGTCTTTTCCTGCGCTTTTTCCTTCCGGCCGGATGCTTCAGATTTCTGATTCCATGGAAAATACTCCCAGCTCTTTATCTTCTTGAATTCAGCCGCACATCCCGGGGTCAGTAAAAAACACAAGAGGCTGATCCACAACAGCCGGGTGCGGAAAAATCGGGTACCGTTCATGCCCCGTTCTCTCCATTTCTCCGGACAATCTTCTCCAGATGCCTTCTTGCTTTTTCATTGTCCGGATTGATTGCAAGGGCCTTTTCGAGATTATGAACCGCTGCTCCGTTTTTCTTCTGAAAATACTGCACAACCGCCAGGTTATAGAGGGCCTGATCCTTGTATGAGGGATCGAGAGCTGCTGCACGGGTATACATCTCTTCCGCCTTTTCATAATTTTCCAGCCGGGCGTAGGCATACCCCAGATTAAACAAAGCGGAATGAGATTCCCTGTTGACATCGATCACCTTTTTGTATTCTTCTATGGCTTTTGTGAACTCTTTTGAACGGATATACAGAAGACCGAGTTGAAAACGGATTTCCACATTGTCGAAACCCAGCTGAACCGCCTTCATATAATAGGATTTGACTCTTTCAGGTTCGTTGGCATATTCGGAATCCAGGCGCTTGAGGCCTTTGAGATAATATTCGGAAATTTTCTTTTTCAGGGCCGGATCATTTTCCAGTGTTTTTTCAAAAAGATGAACCGCAGTTTCCGCTTTACCCTGTTCAAGGGCCTGGATGGCTTTTCCGGCGTCAGTTTCAGTAAAAACGGTATCCTCGACTGCTTTTGTCCGGCTGTTACCGGACGTGATGCTCGCGTCCGCCTTTTTCTCGGTGACAATCCGGGTGGAAGGCTCTTGTGATGCATCATTTCCTATGAATACGGCCGTGAGCGTCAAAAGGAGCATAAGAACGAAAAGTCCGGCAACAGCATGGATACTGGTTCGCTTCTTTTGTATCAATCGCCTCAACAGCCTGTGGTGCCGGCCCGGAGAGATGGAAGAAAAGGTGGTTTCAGAGGAATCCAGCAGAATGGTTTCCCTGTCCGAATCATCT
>CAYFVA010000193.1:0-1426 GCA_964346265.1 uncultured Desulfobacterales bacterium | reverse complement strand
TCCGAATCATCTGATGTAGAATCGTCTGTTGTATGTGTATCCAAACTTGTATCAGACCCCCGCTGCATAACCGCCTCTTCCGCAATTCTCTCCTCCCTGAAAAGGGTTTGCATGATCCGGCTCAGACCACTCGCCCGAGGCCACATGGAGAGGTCGTACATACATTTTTCCAGATCTCCCAGCATCTCACCGCAGGATTGATACCGCCGGTCCGGGTCTTTTGCCAGGGCCTTGTTCAATATATCGCAGACCTGTTCCGGGAGGTTGTGTACAGATGCCGGCGGGTCAAAACGGCATTCTCTGACCTTGGAAAGGATTTCCATGGTATCTCCCTTGAACATCCGCTGCCCGGTTACCAGTTCGTACAAAAGAATCCCCGTGGAGAAGACATCCGAGCGATGATCAATTTGGCGGCCGTCTGCCTGTTCAGGGGACATATAAGCCACTTTTCCCTTTATTGTGCCGATCTGTGTGAGCGTGCTCCTGGCGGCCGCCTTTGCGATACCGAAATCCACAATCTTAACTTCGCCGTCATACGTTATCAGAATATTCTGAGGCGTAATATCCCGGTGAATCAGGTTGAGGGGACTACCGTTCAGGTCTTTCAAGCTGTGGGCATAGTCGAGCCCGGAACAGATAAGAGAGACCATGTAAAGTTTGTGATCCAGGTCCAGTATGTTGTCTTTTACTTCGGACTTGTTCACGACCTGCCTCAGATCCTTTCCGAACAGGTACTGCATGGCGATAAAATAATTGCCCTCGATATTTCCGAAGTCATAAATCTGGACAATATTTTTATGATTGAGCAGCGCCGCCAGCTTTGCCTCTACGATAAAACAGTCGATCAGCTCTTTTTCCCCGGCAAGATGCGGAAGTATCATCTTGATGGCGATCAGTTTTTCAAACCCTTCCATCCCGGTCAGCTTGCCCTGGTACAACTCGGCCCAGCCCCCTGACGCAATTTTATCCAGGAGAAAATATTTACCAAAACGTACGGGCTGAAACAGACTCATACAATAAAAATACCTGTTATACGGTTCAAAGACTGTACGCTTGCAAATTAGTAAGACAGGACCAAAAAGTCAAGTATATTTCCATTTATCAGGCCTGGAGCGTCCAAGATCATTTTCTCTGCCGCAAGGTTTTGGATTCTCAAGTTCGAATGACTCAAGGAACCTGCGTGTGATCCGCCCTTTTGCCAAGCGAATGGTTTTGCCGGGGATACAATGGGAAAAGACTCGTTGATGGTGATTGTAAACCGGAAAGGTTGTTGCCTTTGATAAGCCTTCGGAAAATTTGTATAAAATGGAATTCCTGCATGTCAGTGGAGGCGGCTTCCGGACTCGAACCGGAGATTAACGGCTTTGCAGGCCGTCGCCTTACCACTTGGCCAAGCCGCCTGATTGCTGATTCGTGCAGGGAGGGG
>CAYFVA010000192.1:0-4751 GCA_964346265.1 uncultured Desulfobacterales bacterium | reverse complement strand
AAGATGCAAATATTTTAAAAATCACTTCTTATACATACGCTTATTGAAAGATGAGTGTTTTGTCAATATAATTTTTGCAGCTTGGAATATCAACCGGGAAAGCAGGAGTCTGTATGGAAATGGAGCAACTGAAAAACGGAGGCAGGATTTTTGTATACGACACCTGCGATTCCACCATGGATCTGATGCAAGACCTTGTCCGGGACAAAACCGCAGGCTCCTATGACAGTGTTCTGGCGAAAATCCAGACACGGGGAAGAGGGCAGATGCAGAAAGAATGGATTGCTCCGGACGGCAATCTGAATGCCTCCATGTGGTTTCCGGGAGATCTTTTTCAAAAAAGCGGCTGGCCTGAAAACCTGATGCCGCTTCTGGCCGGATATGCTGTGACTGAAGTTCTTGCTCGGAAAGGAGTCGATGCGCGAATCAAGTGGCCCAACGATATCTTGTTTGCCGAAAAAAAGCTCGGCGGTATTCTGGTGGAGAAAAAGAGGGAAGGGTTTATCGTGGGAGTGGGGATCAATATCAGAACCCGCCCTTGTTTCACCAAAGGAGAGAACGGGTTTTCCCTTGCGCCTGCATGTCTTGCCGACATCCTGAATTATACGGAGGACCCGCTGGTGTTGTGGCGGGAGACGGCGGAATTTTTGTTTGAATTTTTTAAAAAAACCCTTGCAAAAGAAACGTCTATGGTTTTTAATCGAAAATTTATCCGAAAATGTGTCTGGATCAATGAAACAGTGGAGTTTTCCACTTCGTCCACCGGTGTGGAAACCGCTTTTCTGAAAGGGGTGGCTCCTTCCGGTGCCCTGATCCTGGAACAGAACAATGCAGAGTTTGAAGTCTTTTCCGGGAGCATCCGAAAACCCGGGAAACGTATTCGGTAATTTTCAAGCAGCAAGAGGGATTTGATATGTCGGTGCAAAAAAGAACCTACCAGGAGTTTATTGAAACAATCCATGGAAAACCCGTTTTGATCGCCAACCGGGGAATTCCGGCAAGACGGATCAGCCGGGCCATCTCAGATATCCCGGGCGCGGTTTCCATGGTGACGGCGACTGATGTGGACAAAAATTCTCCCGCAGCAGTGGGGGCCCGGCGGCTGATGCTCCTGGGTCCGGATCCCGCCGCCTATCTGGACATGGACAAGATCCTGAAAAAATCCAGGGAAGCAGGCGTGGTGGCCATTCATCCGGGCTGGGGGTTTATAGCCGAAGATGACGATTTTTCCAGAAAGTGTGAACAGGAAGGGATCGTGTTTATCGGACCGACCCAGGAGGCAATGAAAAAGCTCGGGAACAAGGTTTCCGTGCGGAGAATCGCCAAGGATCTGGGTATTCCGGTTGTGCCGGGATCCGAAGGGGCCGTGGATATTCCGGAAGCCAGAAAGGTTGCCCATGAAATGGGGCTGCCGGTGATGCTCAAGGCCGAGGGCGGCGGAGGCGGCCGGGGCATTTACGAGGTGTATGACGAAGCGGATCTGGAAGACGCGTTCCACAAGGCGTCCGCCATGGCCGGCGCTTCGTTCGGAAACCCGAGGGTTTTCGTGGAAAAGCTTTTGGACCGGGTCCGGCATATCGAAATCCAGGTAATCGCCGATCGTTTCGGCAATGTGTTCGCCTTTGACGAGCGGGACTGCACCGTCCAGAGAAACCACCAGAAACTGATCGAGATCACCCCTTCTCCCTGGGCCAAAATGACGGAAGAGCTTCGTGAAAATCTTAAGGCCTACTCCAGAAAGCTTATCCGTGCGGTAAATTACCATTCCCTTGCCACGGTGGAATTCCTGGTGGACATGGAGGGAAACCCGTACCTGATCGAGGTCAATACCCGGCTTCAGGTGGAGCACGGCATCACCGAGTGCCGGTACGGTGTGGACCTTGTGGAGGAACAGATGGCAATCGCATTCGGTGTGCCGCTTCGGCTCGGTGAAAACACCGTGCCCAACCAGCATTCCATGCAGGTCCGGGTCAATTTCGAGGATCCAAAGAATGGGTTTACCCCCAATGCCGGCCGTATCATACGCTACTTCTCCCCGGGCGGGCACGGGGTCCGTGTCGATTCCTGCGTGGCCGCAGGATACGATTTTCCCACCAACTACGATTCCGCGGCAGCGTTGCTGATTACTTACGGCCGAACATGGGAAAAGACACTCACGCTGATGAAGCGCGCATTGAACGAGTATATGATCAGCGGGGCCAAAACCACCATTCCGTTTTTCCGTGAGCTTCTGAAAAGAGAGGAGCTGAAAACGGGTGATTTCCATACCAAATTCGTGGAAGACACCCCGTCCGTTTATGACTATATCGACCGGGAACCGGAATCGCTTCGGACCTCGAGACTCATGGCGGACATCTCGGCAAAAGGGTATAATGAGTACGTCAAGCTCGGGGAATACAGGGGAAGAGGGGATAAGCGCATCGGGAAGTTCGATCCGGCTCTGCCCGAGCTTGCCTTGGATGGAAGGTACAAAAGCCCGTATCCAAGGGGGAACCGGGACGCAGTCCTGGATTATGTGAGAGATTCCGATCTTGTACATTTCTCCGACACCACCCCGAGGGACCAGACCCAGTCCAACAGTGGTAACCGGTTCCGGCTTGCCGAAGACCGGCTGATCGCACCGTATCTGGACCGGTGCAACTTTTTTTCCATCGAGAACGGCGGCGGAGCCCATTTTCACGTGGCCATGCTCGGCAACATGACCTATCCGTTCCAGGAGGCGTGGGAATGGAACATGGACTGGATGGCGCCCCGCACCATGAAGCAGATCCTGGTCCGCTCCACCAACGTCCTGGGATACAAGCCCCAGTCCAAAAACATGATGACCACCACCGGCGAGATGATCTGCGACCATTACGACATTATCCGGTGTTTCGACTTTCTCAACCATGTGGAAAACATGCAGCCCTTTGCCGAAGTGGCGCTGGCCTCGAAGAAGAACATATTCGAGCCGGCCATTTCCCTGTCGTATGCCAAAGGATTCACCGTGGACCGCTACCTTACGGTCACCGACGAGATGGTCCGTATGACTGCGCAAACAAAAGGGGTGTCCGAAAAGGCGGCCCAGCGGGTGATTATTCTCGGGCTCAAGGATATGGCAGGGGTCTGCCCGCCCGGTTTTATCACAGAGCTTGTGACCGCCATCCGCAAAAGATACCCGGAACTTGTGCTCCACTACCACCGGCACTGCACCGACGGGCTGTTCGTGCCGTCCGTGGCTGCTGCGGCAAAGGCGGGGGCACACATTATTGACGCGGCCATCGGGGCTTCCGTCCGCTGGTACGGCCAGGGAGACGTTATGGCCACGGCCGCTTACATGGAAAACGAACTCGGCATGAAAACGAATCTGGACAAGGAGATGATCCGGCAGGCCGGGTTCGTGATGAAACAGATCCAGCCGTATTATGACCGGTACTGCGCGCCGTATTTCCAGGGGGTCGATTATGACGTTGTGGAACACGGAATGCCCGGCGGGGCCACGTCCTCTTCCCAGGAAGGGGCCATGAAACAGGGATATATCCATCTTTTGCCGTACATGCTCAAATTCCTGGCCGGAATCCGGAAAATCGTGCGGTATCACGATGTGACTCCGGGATCCCAGATTACCTGGAATACGGCCTTTCTTGCCGTGACCGGCGCCCACAAGAGGGGTGGGGAGGAAAACGTGAAAAAGCTTCTCGAGGTGTTGGACACCGTGACCCGGCTGCCCGAGGATCAGCTCTCCGAAGAAATCCGAAAAAAACGGCTGGAAATTTACATGGACAGCAATGATGCGTTCCGGGAGCTGATCACCGGAAAGTACGGCAAGCTGCCGTTGGGGTTTCCGCCGGACTGGGTCTATGAAAGCGCCTTTGGTCCGGACCATTTTCGGGCGGCAGTTGAATCGAGGACCGAAGCCTCTCCGCTTGAGTCCATAAAAGACATTGACCTTGAAAAAGAGAGAAAAGATCTTGACAAAGCCATAGGCCGGACTTCAAGTGATGAAGAATTCGTGCTCTATCTCAATCACCCGGGAGATGCGCTGAACACGATGCGGTTCCAGGAGGAATACGGAGAGCCGAACAACATTCCGCTCGATGTATGGTTCGAGGGGATCGAGAAAGGAGATTTCGTCCAGTTCACCGATTCGGACGGCATGCCCCATACCATGACGGTGCTCGATATCTCGGAGCCGGATGTAAACGGCGAAAGTGTGGTGAGATATCATCTGGATTCGGAAATCGTGCTTTACCAGCTCAAGGTTGCGGAACCGAAGAGAGGAGGCGCATCTGAGATCAAAATGGCCGATCCGGACGACCCCTGTCACATTGCCGCCCCGTCCGGAGGGGACCTTTGGGTGATGCACGTGAAACCCGGGGATGAGGTCAAGGCCGGGGAAGAGGTATGCAACATCTCGATTATGAAACAGGAAAAGGCGGTTTGTGCCGAAATCGGCGGTGTTGTGAAAAAGGTCTATAAAGCAGCGGATTATGCAACAACCAAAAAGATGGTGCCGGTCAGAGACGGGGAGCTTCTCATTGAGCTGGAACCCGGAAACTAAGGGTTTTCGCGTATCCGGCAAAAACAACAGGGAGCCGGCGGGCCGGTTTTATCGGCCCGCCGGCTCCAAAGCTGTCAACATTGATCCGGGTCGGTCTGGCAGAAGGATTCCTTCTTTTTCTCGGACAATCGCATCTCCCTTCTTGCAAGGGCTTCCGCGTTTCTTCTTCGTTCCTCGTCCGTTTCCGGCTGCAGAGGGGGAACGGCTGCAG
>CAYFVA010000191.1:0-4752 GCA_964346265.1 uncultured Desulfobacterales bacterium | reverse complement strand
CCGTTTCAGGACCGTATCCTTCAGCCAGTTTTCATCGTCCCGTTCCGGGTACCCCAGGTTGTAATGAAGCCCCCGGCTCTCTTTCCTGGCAAGTGCCGACCGGATCACAAGCTCGGCCACAGTGGCGAGATTCCTCAGTTCGGCCAGATCCGACGTCACCCGGAAATCCCAGTAGTACTCATGGATCTCCTCCTGGATGTTGCGGATTCTCCGCAAGGCCCGGGTGAGGCGCTTGTCAGTCCTCACAATCCCCACGTAGTTCCACATCATCCGCCGGATTTCATCCCAGTTGTGGGTGACCACGATGGCCTCGTCACTGTCGGTGGTACCCACATCATCCCATGGAAGCGGCTTGGTCTCGGATTCGTAATCAAGGGGTTCGAACTCTTCCACGGCCCGGGTTCCTGCAAGATCGGAAAAAACCAGCGCCTCCATCAACGAATTGCTGGCCAGGCGGTTGGCCCCGTGAAGTCCGGTAAATGCGGACTCGCCCGCAGCATAGAGACGTTTGATGTCGGTTGCCCCCCATTTATCGGTTTTGATCCCGCCGCACATGTAATGGGCCGCCGGCACCACCGGGATGGGCTCTTTTGTCATGTCGATACCGAATTTCAGGCAGGTGGCATAAATATTGGGGAACCGTTTTTTGATAAACTCCGGATCCTTGTGGGTTATATCGAGAAAAACCGAATCATCCCCCTGCTTTTTCATTTCATTGTCAATGGCCCTTGCCACCACGTCCCTGCAGGCAAGCTCCCGGTCGGACGAGTACTTGGCCATGAACTCGTTGCCCCGGGCATCCTTGAGAATGGCGCCCTCTCCCCGGACCGCCTCGGAGATGAGAAAATTCTTTGCTTCCGGATGAAACAGGCAGGTGGGATGGAACTGGACGAATTCAAGGTTGGCAACCGATGCTCCCGCCCTGTATGCCATTGCGATTCCGTCCCCGGATGCGATATCCGGATTGCTGGTATACAGATAAACCTTGCCGGCCCCTCCGGCTGAGATCAGGGTGATCCCGGCATGAAACGTCTCGACAAGGCCGGTGGCGTTGTTGAGCACGTACGCTCCGCAGCAGTCCTTTTCCCTGCGGGTGACATACTGTTCACTGCCGATACTGGTGGAACGGCATATCAGGTTCACCGCAGTATGGTCCTCCAGGATCGTGATCCGGGGATCTTTTTGGGCATGCTCCACAAGGACGTCCTCGATCTCCTTGCCGGTCAGGTCGTGTGCATGGACGATCCTTTTCCTGGAATGTCCACCCTCCTGCCCAAGAGCCAAGAGCCGATCCGAGCCCTTCTTCAAGCTGAACCGGGCGCCCTTTTCCACAAGATTTTGAATCATGTCCGGGGCTTTACGGACGACCATTTCCACCACATCTTTTCTGCAAAGCCCCACGCCCGCTTCAAGGGTATCCCGGACATGCAGATCAAACGAGTCATCCTTGCTCAGGACGGCTGCCACCCCTCCCTGTGCAAGGGCGGTATTGCTCTTTTCCACCCTCTTTTTCGTGATGATCGTCACCCGGCCCGCCCGGGCCGCTTTCAAGGCGAAATTGAGACCTGCCACTCCGCTGCCGATTACCAGAAAATCAGTCTCGTGGATCATAAAAGCGAGCTTTTCCGTTTTTTCCGGGACCCAAGACCCAGGAGAATCCCGATAAAAAGAACCACGGCTCCGCCGATCAAGCCGTTAAGAATCTGCCCGTCCAGTTGTTCTTCCAGCTTTTTGATCCTCTCTTTCTGCTGTTGGAAATCCGCTTTTACCTGCTCATGCTTTTTTTCAAGGCTCAAAAAATTTTCCGACTTTTCCTTGAGTTCTTTATACTTTGTTTCGATTTCCTGCAATTTGGCTTTTGTCTCCTCGTACCGGGCATTCTCGGCTTTCAACCGCTCCACCCGGTCGGACAATTTTCTGTTTTCCTCTTTGAAATCCTGCACAAGCAGAATTTCCGGTTTTTCCTCCGTGACGAACCGGCTCAGCACCCAGCCTTCCCTTCCGTCCGAAAGCCTGACCTTGGACCAGTCCGGTTTTTCCTGTAACATCTCAAGCCGGGTTCCCGATTCCAGCATGGCAAGAATGCTGTGCCTGACCCCGGGTTCCGACCGCATGGTGATCTGGGTGATCCCCTTGACATACATCTGTTCCGCATGAGAAAAACCGCCTGCCAGAAGCAATACGGCAACGGTGAAAACCACATGTTTAAAAATCCTGCCTGTCATACCCACTTCTCCTGTAAAGTCCGCCCTTATTTTAAAACGATTCCGCAAATTCCGAGAATTCCATGGTTTCATAACTGTCCGTGCTGATATATTTCAGGACCTGAAGGAACTTGTCCTTTTCAATATATCCGGGAAGAGAATTGAGTTTAGAGTTGTCCTCCTCCAGAAACCAGAACGTCGGGAATCCGCTGACACCATAATCTTTTGCTATGCTTTTGCTTTCGTCTCCCTTCACGTTGACCGCAGTGCTCACAAAATGCTCGTTGAGGTACTCCACCACATCGGCGTCCTTGAACAGCACGTTTTCCACTTTTTTGCAGTACGAGCACCAATCGGTGTAAAAATAAAGAAACGACTTTTTGTCCTGTTCTTTCGCCTTTGCAAGGACGGATTCGTACTCCGTCCAGTCGATTGCCCCGTTCAGGTCCGCAGCCCGCGCCGGGAACACTGCTGCACAAATCAGAAGCACCGCCGCCGCCAGGACCGTATGTCTTTTTATCATAATCCCCTCTCATTTTCACAAGGTGCCCAGAACTCTGAACTGGTCGGTCAACAGCAGAATTCCCATACCGATCAGGAGGACACCCGCGGTTTTGTTGATATATCCAATAAACTTTGTCGCTTTTTTCATAATGTCAACCAGCCGGGTGATGAAAAACGAGATCAGCACGAACGGAAGGGCGATACCGGCGGAATAGACCCCCAAAAGCATCACCCCTTTCATCACGGTGTCCTGGTTGCCGGCCAGGATCAGGATCGATCCCAGCATGGGGCCGATACACGGGCTCCAGCCGGCCCCGAACGCCATACCGATGAGGAACGTTCCCAAAAGGTGTACCGGTTTTTTGTTTACATGCAGTTTTTTCTCGAAATTCAGCGCCTTGATGTTGATCACCCCGAGAAGATGAAGTCCGAATACAATAATAATGCCCCCGCCCACGTACCGGATCACCCATGAAAAGTTCCGGGCCATCCCCCCCAGGAATGAGGCGGAAGCGCCAAGAAGAATAAACACGAACGAAAATCCGAGAACGAATGCGATTGTGGCAAAAATCACTTTTTTTTTGGTCTCTTTCTCATCCCCGGTGAGTTCATCCAGGGAAAGCCCGGTGATAAATGTAAAATAGGCCGGTATAAGCGGCAGGACACAGGGGGTAAAAAAAGACAGCAATCCGGCTGCGAACGCTGCATTGTAGGACACACTCTCGGTAAACACGGTATCGGGCCTCCATACGGTTTGATCATTGACGGCGTCAACCGACATAAATGGTAATTATACCTTTGTTTGCCGCCGATCCGCAATAGAATATTTCATTGAAAGGCAATTCGGTTTCAAGTTTTACCGGGCTCTGCCGATGGTATGAATACAAGCGGAGGCACCCATGAAAATCGTCAATTCACATACCGCCCTGTCTGCCAGGGGAATGCTCGAAAAACGGGTTGAAACGGAAAAGAAACTGAACGTATGGCGCGACAGCCCGGCACGGATCAGACAGCGGACTGGTGCCGCAGCAGGCAAGCCAGCTGCACCGGCCCGGAACAGGTCCGTGAAAGAACCAACTGAAGAAGGCCCTGCCCTTGACCCGAAAACCGAGGCCATCAAAAGAATCCTGGAGGCCCTTACCGGCAGAAAAATCGAAATCGCAGATCCGAAAGAGTTTCAAACCCGTAAATCCCGGCCGGAAGGATCGTCTGCCGTACCGGACAGCCCGGATACTCCGGAAAGAAAAGGCTGGGGGCTGGAATACACCGAAACCGTCACATCCCTGGAAAAAGAGGAGAGCCTCTTTACCGCCAAAGGGAGGGTTGAAACCGCGGACGGTAAAACCGTGGATTTTTCCCTGGCACTTGAAATGAAACGGGAGTTTGTGTCAAAAGAGACCTTTTCACTCAAAGCCGGGGATGCGCTGATCGATCCGCTGGTGGTCAACTTTTCCGGAAAGGCGGCCGATCTTTCAGATACCCGTTTCAAGTTTGATCTCAACGCGGACGGCGCAGACGAGTCCATCAACCGTCTCGATCCGGCAAGCGGTTTTCTCGTGTTCGATAAGAATGGAAACGGCCGGGCGGACAACGGAAGCGAACTTTTCGGCCCTGCCACCGGGAACGGATTCAACGAACTTTCCCGACTGGACAGGGACGGCAACGGCTGGATAGACGAAAACGATCCCGACTATACCCGGCTTTTTGTCTGGTCCGGGAACGACAGTGACACAGCCGGGTTCACCCCTCTCAAAGAAAAAGGGATCGGCGCGGTGGCCTTGAACAACGTGGATTCGGAATTTTCCGTGAAAGATTCGGAAAACAACCTTCTCGGGCGGATCAGGCGCACCGGAATCTATCTTTCCGAAAACGGAAGCGCCGGAACCGTCCAGCAGATCGATCTTACGGTATAACGGCCACGCCCTGTCGGACACAACAAAAAGTTACAAGCCCCCGGACGCAGGCATCAGCCAATCCGGTGTAACCTGGAACGGGTTTCTTTAAGAAGAACATCCACCGCAAGGCCTGCCGCAGAAAGGCCGAA
>CAYFVA010000190.1:3110-4814 GCA_964346265.1 uncultured Desulfobacterales bacterium | reverse complement strand
CCCTGTTTTTGAACCAGTTTTGAATGTGGTCCCTGTTCGGTTATTGTGCCGTTTTGGATCACGACAATTTTATCCGCCATTTTTACGGTGGAAAAGCGGTGGCTGATCAAAACAGCGCTTTTGCCTTTCATCAGTTTTTTGAAATTTTCAAATACTTCGTATTCACTGTCCGCATCAAGAGAGCTTGTCGGTTCATCCAGGATTACAAGTTCCGTGTCCGCCATGAATGTCCGGGCGATGGCGATTTTCTGCCACTGTCCTCCGCTCAGTTCCTGTCCGTTTTCAAACATTTTTCCCAAAGTGGTGTCGTAGCCGTGGGGAAGATCCCGGATAAACTCATCTGCATCCGCTTTTTTTGCTGATTCCTGAATGCGGGGATTTTCAGGGGAAGTGCCGATGTCTCCGATGCGGATGTTTTCCTTTGCCGTGAAGTGGTATCTGGCAAAATCCTGGAACATGACACCGGCTTTTGACCGGACATCCGCCAGCCTGAAGTTGCGTATGTCCGTCCCGTCCATGGTGATAACGCCTGAGTCCGGGTCGTACAGCCGGCACAACAGTTTGGTGAGGGTGGACTTGCCTGCCCCGTTTTCCCCGACAAAGGCCACGACTTCTCCGGGCTTTATGGAAAAAGAGATGTTCTCAAGGGTCGGTTTGTCCGCGCCCGGATAGGTGAAGGAGACGTTTTCCAGCCGGATGCCGGTCTGCAGTTTTTCCGGCATGGAAGCAGGTTCGGCAGGGTCCTTGATTTTTTCCCTGATGTCCATGAATTCGTAAAAATAGGCAATGAAGAGGTTGTCCTCGTACAGACCGGTTATGCCGGTGAGCAGGCTTTTAAAGTATTCCAGGCATCTCTGGATGGCCTGGTAGTACATGACAAGATCTCCGATGGAGATCAGTCCGTTCACCGCCCTGTACACAATAAACCCGAGAATGCCGAACATGGAAACAACCGAGAATATTTGGGCAAGAACCGTGTGAATGCATCGCTTTCTGGTAATATCGAGCTTTTCTTCCCGTATGGTGGTTCGCAAGCTTGAAAACCGCCTGCTGAAAAATTCTCCGAGGTTGAACAGCCTGATTTCCTTGGCATGGATGTATCCGGTGATCAGCCAGTTCAGGTAGGACGCCTCCCGCTGGGTATCGGTGCGTTTTTTCTGCCAGGCGTACATCTCTTTGGAATACTTGATTTTGACCAGTATGCCCGGGATCACGGAAATGAAAAGAATGAGAGGCACGGCCCAGTGAAAGTAGACCAGAAGGCCGGTCACTGCGGTAAGGGAGATGGCGTTTCTGAAAAGGCTGATCAGGCTGTTGACGATTTTGGCAGGTCGGTGCGGGCCTTCCATCTGGGCCCGGTGAAGGGTGTCAAAGTAGGAGGGATTCTCGTAAAATTCAAGGTCGGTCCGGATCGATTTTTCGTGCAGAATGTCGTAGATGTGGTCGGATACCTTCATGGACAGGGTTTCCCCGGCCAGATCCGAAGCCTGCCTGCAGACTTCCTGCAAAATGGCCAGGCCGCCTGCCGCTGCCACAAGGGTCATGATCCAGGTGAAATCGGGGGTGCCTCCCGAGGATATGGCTTTCCCAGCCTCGTCCACGATCAGTTTGACCAGAAAGAGCATGGCCACGGGAAACAACCCCTGTATAAAAACGAGAATGCCGGACACAATGGCGGCCTTCGGAGCCGCCTTCCAGACAAAC
>CAYFVA010000190.1:0-3010 GCA_964346265.1 uncultured Desulfobacterales bacterium | reverse complement strand
CGCGGAATTCGGTATCATTTCACAGGGTATTCATTTTGAAAAAGAGACAGTGTAAAAGATTCAATGTCCCCGGAACAACGCTGAGTTATCGGAAAAGACGGAATTTTTTCCGCCCGGGCAGGTACACCGAAGATTTTTTTCCGGTTTTGAACCTCAGCAGGGGCGGAGCAAAGTTTGTCTGTCATGACAGGCTCAAGGCGGGATCGGAAATTTCAGTGATTTTTGACATTCCTTCCCTTGAAAACCGGGTTGAAATTCTGTGCACTGTCCGGTGGGTGGCCCGGAATCCGGAGGAGAGCTATCCGTACCAGGTGGGAATATCCTTTCAGGCTTATGGCGGCGGGAAAAATGAAAATCCACCGGAAACACTCGATACTTTAAAAAAGATCGAAAAAGAATCAGCTTTAGGCGCAGAGATTGCATGATTTTTATGAGACGTTTGGCTGAAAATTAAAAAGGATATACAGGAGCTGACAATGAAACAAAGCCTGTTGTGGCCGGTGGTTGTGGCAGTGTTGTTCTGCATTGGAACCGTTACTGCCGGATTCGCCCAGTCAGCCGACTGGGAGGATCAGTTTGTCGAGGCCCTGCATAAAGGCAAGGAAGCCGCCGGAGCCCAGAGCCAGGCAGAAGGCCTGGGATATACGCCTTCCGAGGAAGCTGTATTTGAAAAGGCTGTGAAAAAGGCCCTGGGTCAGGATGCCCCGGCCTGCCAGTGCATGAAGATTGCCGTGAATATGGACTACAACCCATATATGGTTCTGACCAATATCTATGGCGCTGGAAAAGGGGTGAAACTCGATGAGTTGTGCATGTGCGCAACCGAAGAGGGGATCAGGAAAGAAGTGATCGCCAGGGCGGCGTCTGATGCGGTTGGTCCTTCAGGAGAAAAAGTTTTTACCAGAGATGAAGTGACCCAGTCCCAGTGTCTTCAGGTCGGATTGCCGTATACGGCTGCGGAAGTGGATCTGCCGGATGCGCCTGAAGATCCGGATCCGGTTCCCCCGGACTCGGTGTCCACGCCCTGATCCGGCATACGTGTGTACACAATCCCTGCTCAATTGTTGCTTGAAAGTTGTATGATGCAGGGCTTTTTGTTGTCTCAAAAGGTTCGCAATTTTCCTGAAAAATCTTGAGATAGAAAACCAGCTGATTCCCATGCAGGAGGTTCCATGCGCAGATTGAAAAGATGTGCCAGTGATTTTTTACGGGTTTTGGGGGTTATGGCTGTGGCGTTTTTGTTGTTCGAGCAGACCGGTTTTGCCATTGAAGTGCCGGGTGGACAGACCGACACCGGGGATATTCCCACAGGCCAGACAGAGCAGGAAGTCCCGGAAGGCCAGAGAATCGGGGCTGAAGTCATGGGAGCCGAAGGGGGATATTTCCATCCGTTTTTGCTTGTTGAAGGCAAATATACGGACAATCTTTACTATACACCTGAGAACGAAAAAGATGAAATTATCACAACCGTAACTCCGGGTGTCTGGGTGGCAGTGCCGGCAAACCGGGAAAAGGTCGTGGATTTGTCATCCTCCAATACCGCGCCCGGCGGTCTGGCCCTCAGCCGGATCAAGCCGGAAGCCACAAGGCGGATGCAGAGTTATTTTCTTTATTCCCCGGAATTTGCCATGTTTGCGGACAATTCGGATCATGACTATGTCAACCACAAGGCGGTTGGTGCTTTTCAGTATAACTTTGACGGAGGACTTTCCATCGATCTTGTGGAGCAGTTCAACAAAAGAAATGAAATCAACAACAATGCCACAGGCAATCTGGATGAATACTATGACAATCTGGTGAATCTTATCGTTACATACGATCTGTCCAGAAAGTTCAAAATAAGGGCGGATTATTCAAATTACTGGTTAGATTACGATGAATTCGCGAACGAATTCCGGAACCGGACGGACAATTCAGGGTCTTTGTATGTGTTTTACCGGTTCAGACCGAAAACCTCGGCATTTGTACAGTATGATTATGCGGATATCAGCTATGATGAAGACCCTGCCAGAGACAGTCAGCAGCATGGGTATTTTACCGGTGTGGACTGGGATGTGACCGCGAAAACCAAAGGCCGGGCAAAGGTCGGTTATACTGAAAAGCGTTTTGAAGAAAGCGGGCTTGACGATGAAGCGGGATTTGCCATGGAGGTCCAGGCCCAGCATACTTTTACACCCAAACGCGCGATCAATGTATCAGTATCCCGAAATTACAAAGAGTCTTCCAACAGTACTGCGTATGCGGCCATGTCCAGCGGTGTCAATGCCTCTCTTCTGCAGCGGTTTACCGCCAAATGGTCCGGTACGGTCAGCTTGAGTTTCACCAGAGACGAATACGAAGGAGAATATACCCTGGACGGGAAAACTGACGCGCGGGAGGATGATACGTTCCGGGCCGGGGCTTCCCTGATATTCGAGCCCAGGGACTGGCTCTCATTTGATCTCGGATATTATTTTTCCACCAGGGACTCCAATTTTGGTGTGTTTGACTTTGATAACAATACCGTATATATAAATGTTGAACTGGTAATGTAGTGATTGGACGTAGACTTACTCATCTACTTTGTCGCTGCAAAATTTTGAAATCCTCATGTATCTCAATACATTGCGGTTTCAAAAATTTTTGCTCCTTGTATCTGAGCAAGTCCACCCCCGATCACATTTTCGGGCAGGTACGAATGCAGTAAGCGACTTGGACGGAATATGATTCAAAAAACAGCAGTTGGTATCGGTATTGTTCTTCTATTCGTGTTTGCGGGTTTTTCAACCGTACCTGCAGCCGAATACACCGTGGGAGGCGGAGATGTCCTGCGGATCAAAGTGTATGAAAATAAAGATCTCAATACCACCGTCCGTGTGACTTCTGACGGCACTATCCGGGTGCCGCTTCTGGAACAGGTTTCCGTTGCCGACCTGACCGTTTCCGAAGTGGCGCAGAAACTGGAACAACAGCTTGCGGACGGGTATCTCATCAATCCCCAGGTGGATGTGTTCATCGAGGAATACCGCAG
>CAYFVA010000189.1:0-4838 GCA_964346265.1 uncultured Desulfobacterales bacterium | reverse complement strand
GATGGAAATGGCGTGGGCATTGTCCGGTGAAAGGAAGCACATACAGACCAAAAGGATGCTGAAGAGCACGGCTGTATGACGGATGGACGGTTTGCATGATTTCATTTCAGTGTTTCACCTTTCCCCCCTTTTGTACGGTTCTGCGAGTTTGGCAGGGGCGTTGAGTTTTCTCGGATCCTTTAAACTCATCAACAACAGTATAACAAGTGTGGCTGCATAAGGAAACATCGCAAGAAGATTCGGGGAAATGCCCAGAGGCTGGAGAAGATACTGGAGAACGAAAATGCCGCCGAAAAGGAACGAAGCCCAGATGGCCCTGGCCGGGTTCCACAGGGCGAAGATGGTGAGCGCAATGGCGATCCAGCCGCGTCCGGCGGTCATGCCTTCAATCCAGGACTTGCTGTAAGAGATCGACAGGTGGGCGCCGGCAAGGGCGGAAAATCCCCCTCCGATGATGACGCTCATGTACCGGACGGCGAACACGTTGACCCCGTGGGTTTCCGTGGCGCCGGGATTTTCTCCTGTGGATTTTACCTTGATCCCCGCCCGGGTGCGTTCCAGGAAAAACCAGGCTGCAAGGGCCAGAATAATTGCCAGGTAGAAAAACGGGCTCTGTTTAAACAGGATCGGCCCGGCGAACGGGATGTCCGCCAGCAATGGAATATGAAGTGCTTCCATCTTGATGTCAAGGGGTTTTCCGATGTACGGCTTGCCGAGCATCCCGGAAAGACCGAGTCCCAGCATGGTGAGCGCAAGGCCTGACACCACCTGGTTGGCCTGGAGAGTCACGGATGCAAACGCATGGATCACGGAGATCAGCATACCGGCGAGGATGGCCGCAGCCACGCCGAGCCAGGGCTGTCCGGTGACAAAAGTAACGATGAAGGCGACCACGGCGCCCACGGACATGACCCCTTCCACCCCGAGGTTGAGGATACCGGATCTCTCGCAGATCACTTCCCCGACAGTGGCCAGAAGCAGCGGAGTGCCGGCGATCATTGTACGCTGGAGGACCGAGATTATGATGTCTTCCATTTGGTGATCCTTATCTTGTGTTTCAAAAAGAAATCTCCCATGATCAGGAAGATCAGAAGCGTTCCATTGACAATTTCCACCGTGGCCGCGGGAAGACCCAGGGAAATCTGGATCGCGTCGCTGCCCACAAGGATCCCGGCGAGAAATATACCGGAGACCAGGGTGAAAAGCGGGTTGAGCTTGGCAAGCCAGGCCACGATGATGGCGGTGAACCCGTACCCGGATGATATCGACCCGGGATGGCCCAGGTAGTGGTGGATGCCGGCCACCTCTCCCACTCCTGCAAGTCCGGCTGTCCCGCCGCTGATGACCATGATCCAGATCATGGTTCGGATAAAGTTGATACCGGCATACTTGCCGGCATCCGGGTTCTCCCCGACCACGCGGGCCTCGTACCCGAACCGGGTTTTGCGGATCACCACGGTAAGCAAAATGGTGAACGCAACAGCAAAGAAAAGCGTGGCCCAGTGAATGCGGGATCCCGGAAGAATCCCGAGTGTGGCGGCATCCGGCAGGTTGTCCGTGCCGGGGAATCCGAATCTCGAGCTCCCCTTCCAGGGGCCCACGATGAGGAAGGTGATGAATTCGGCGCAGATGTAGTTGAGCATCAAGGTGGAGATGACTTCGTTAATGGAGTACCTGATTTTCAGGATCGCCGGTATGACGCCGCATATGGCGCCTCCCAGGAAACCTGCTCCGAACATGAAGGGGATCAGTATGTACCCGGGCAGAGTCTCTCCGAACGTCAGTCCCACCCAGGTGCCGAGAACGGCCCCCATCAAAAGCTGGCCTTCGGCTCCGATATTCCAGAATTTGGCTCTGAATGCCAGGGTAAGCCCGGACCCGATCAGGATCAAGGGGATCGCCTTGGTGATGGTTTCTTTGATTCCGTACACGGAGCCGAAAGATCCCATGAAGATTTCGGAGATGGCGTAAAACGGGTTCGCCCCGCAGAACATAAAAATGACACCGATCATCAAGAGCCCGGCCCCGAGGGTCAGTATATTGGTGACAAACTTCCGTGTGCCGGTAATGCCGATCCGGTCCGTTGTTTTTATTCTGTACATATCCTCAAGTCCTGTCCGTCATATCCGCAATGATCCTGCCATCATCAGGCCGATATCATCGGCCCGTTCATCCCCCGCCTCGATGATGCCCGTAAATTCGCCTTCAAAAATGACCGCAATCCGGTCGCAGATCTCAAAAATCTCTTCCAGGTCCTCGGAGAACAACAGCACGGCACCCCCGAGTTTCCGCCGGTCCAGGAGCCGTTCCCTC
This sequence comes from uncultured Desulfobacterales bacterium, assembly GCA_964346265.1. Taxonomy (GTDB): domain Bacteria; phylum Desulfobacterota; class Desulfobacteria; order Desulfobacterales; family Desulfobacteraceae; genus JAIPEK01. The sequence continues at coordinate 2,525 of CAYFVA010000189.1, read as the reverse complement.
AAGTACTGGGTGGCCCCCACATCCAGACCGTAGGTGGGATGGGAGGCCACCAGAAGCGGCGGGTCCTCGCAGATTTCCCGGCCCAGAATGAGTTTCTGGATGTTGCCGCCGGAAAGGTTTCGGATTTCCGTGTTAATGGAGGGGGCGAATACCTTGAAATTGTCCACCAGCTGCATGGAATGCTGCTTGATCCGGCTGTACTGGAGAAAAGAACGCTTCGAGTACTTTTTCAGGTGGTGCTGCTTGAGGATCGCGTTGTCATAGAGAAAGAGTCCCGGGGCGATGCCGAATTTGATCCGCTCTTCCGGCACGTGGGATACGCCGCTGTCGAAAATTTTCCTCGGGGAGAGGTTGGTGATGTTCGTGCCTTTGATGCGGATGCTGCCGGAAACGGTCTGCCGGATACCGGTGATGGCTTCGGCAAGCTCGCGCTGACCGTTTCCCGCGACTCCGGCCACGCCGAAGATTTCGTACTCGTGAACGGCAAACGAGATGTCCTTGACCGCTGCATTGTCTTTGTCATCAATGACCTTGATGTGGTCCACTTCCAGAATCGGGTTCCCTCTGGGCAGTTTTTCCTTTTGGATGTTGAACACCACGTCCCTGCCCACCATCATCCGGGCCAGCTTTTTTTTGTCGGTATTCACCGTATCCGCATTCCCGATGATTTCTCCTTTTCGAAGGACCGTGACTCTGTCGCAGAGTTCCATGACCTCGTCGAGTTTGTGGGAGATGAAAATCACCATATGTCCCTGGTTCTTCATGTCGTTGAGGATGGTGAAGAGCTCCCGGATTTCCTGGGGGGTCAGGACCGAAGTGGGTTCATCCAGAATCAGCAGATCAGCGCCGTTCAAAAGGGCCTTGATGATTTCAATCCGCTGCTGTTCTCCCGCGGAAAGCTGCCAGACGCGTTTGGAAAGATCAATGTTGAACCGGAATTTTTCCGCATATTCCTCGACTTTGCGCCGGATGCTGAGTTTGGGGAAGAAGAACGGGGTGTCTTTGTACCCCAGAGCGATGTTTTCAATGACCGAGTGGTTCTGGATCAGCATGAAATGCTGGTGGACCATGCCGATTCCCTTGTTGATGGAATCGATGGGGGATTTGATCGAAACCTTTTCCCCGTTGATGCGGATGTCCCCGGAGTCCGGCTGGTACAGGCCGTACAGGATGTTCATCAGCGTAGTCTTTCCGGCCCCGTTCTCCCCCAAAAGCCCGAGGATCTCACCGGATTTGACGGAAAGATCGAGATCCCGGTTTGCATACACCCCTTGAAATGATTTGGAGATTTTCTTCATTTCAAGTGTTTCGATCTGTTTCATGCCGCTCCTGAAAAAGTACGGGCATCCCGTACGCATATGGGTGATGCCCGCATTTTTACAAGAAACTTGAAACAAGAGACAGGAAACAAGACACAGTCTCATTCAAGTTTCATGGTTTGTTTTGCCCGCCGGGGCATGGGTGGTTATAGGGCCGGATTACTCGGGGATGGAGCCTTTTACATTGTCCACGTAGTAATCAATGCTCAAAAGATCCTGTTTGGATGCTCTCTCTCCCTCTTTAATACGGATGTTGCCCTTGTTATCTTTCACCGGGCCTTCAAACGGATCAAAAACATCCACACCCTTTTTCATCTGGGCGTATCGTTTCACCACCAGGTCGTAGGCGGAAATTTTTCCGAAATCCTCGGTATCCACCATGACCTGCTTGAGGTCGTCCACGAATTTGGGATTGATGATGTCGTCATGGCTGCCGCCGAGTATTGCAGCTCCTTCTTCTGCCAGCCACCAGATGTCCTTGTTGGTCCATTCTCCGTTTCTGATGTCTTTCAGGATTTTGACGTACATCCCGCCCCAGTTGATCAGCTGTCCGGAAACAACGGAATCTTTTCCGTAGGCCTGCATGGGGCTGTAATGGCTGAAGGTATACACCGGGTCTCCGTCTTCACAGTGCTGCTGGCCCACTTCGATCACAGCGGGCGTATCTTCGGTAAAGGCGAGTGCGTCACACCCTTCTGCGATAAGGGATTCGGCCGCTTCCTTGGCTTTGTCCGGGCCGTACCAGGCATAGGTCCACCGGACGTGAACTTTCGCATCCGGGTTCACCGCCTTGATCCCAAGCGCGTAGGCATCGATATGCCGGACCAGCTCCGGGATCGGAAATGCAGCCACATATCCCATCTTGTCGGTTTTCGTCAGAGCGCCGGCCATGATGCCGTTCAGGTAATACATCTGGTAAAGATCCCCGAAATAGGTGCCCACGTTTTCCGCACGCTTGAAACCCGAACAGTGCATGAAAAGGGTGTCCGGATATTTTTTTCCGGCGGCGACAGTGGCGTCCATGTACCCGAAGGAGTTGGTGAAAACCACATCACATTTCTGCTGCTGAACCATCCGGTCGATGATTCTTGCGCAGTCGGCTTCGGAAACCGATTCCACATATACGGTTTCAAGCCAGGGCAGCTTTTCTTCCGCATATTTCCTTCCCTGGTCATGGCCGTGGGAATACCCGTAGTCCCCCACCGG
>CAYFVA010000188.1:0-4881 GCA_964346265.1 uncultured Desulfobacterales bacterium | reverse complement strand
AAAGCCGGATTACTAACCCTGATGTCGGTACTGTTCGTATTCGGCAGTGCCCGGGCGGAAAACTCCCTTATGATGGCTACCACAACCAGCACGGACAACACCGGGCTTCTGGAATACCTGGAACCCGAGTTTGAAAAAGACACGGGAATCGATCTGAAGTGGACTGCCACGGGAACCGGAAAGGCACTTGAACTGGGCAGGCGATGTGATGTGGATGTGCTGCTGGTCCATGCGCCGCCGGCGGAAAAGGAGTATGTGAAAAACGGATACGGCAGGAACAGAAAACAGATCATGTACAACGACTTTGTCATCATCGGGCCGGATGCCGATCCCGCCGGAATACAGGGAAAAAGCATCAAAGAAGCCCTGGAACAGATCAAGTCGTCCGGATCCCTGTTTGTCAGCAGGGGGGATGATTCCGGCACCAACAAAAAGGAACTTCTGCTCTGGAACTCATCTGGCATAAAGGTTCCGGAACGGTCACAATGGTATCTCCAGACCGGCCAGGGAATGCTTTCCACCATCAATGTCACCGAAGAGCGCAAAGGGTATACAATGACGGACAGGGGAACCTATATCAAATACCGTTCAAACAAAGGGGAGAATGCACGCCTTTCCATTAGGGTCGAAGGGGATGATATCCTGATAAACCAGTATAGTGTGATCGCGGTGAACCCGGAGAACTGTCCTGATACGAAGTATGAACCGGCGGTTCGGTTCGGCGAGTGGATGGCCGGGGAAAGGGCCCAGGATATGATCGCGGATTTCCGGCTTCTCGGAAAAAAACTCTTTATCCCCAACGCCGAGTAGGATAAAACACCGGTATGGATTTTCTACTTTCAGGGTTTATAAAGGCACTCCATCTTCTGGTGACCCGGGATCCCTCCACCTGGTCGGCTGTGGCGGCAACCCTGAAAGTATCCACCGGTTCCCTTTTGATCAGTCTGGCAGTGGGTATCCCCCTGGGGTTTCTGCTCGGGTATTTCGATTTCAGGGGGAGGCGGTTTATACGGACCTGTGTGGACACGCTTCTCTCTTTGCCCACGGTTTTTATCGGCCTTGTGGTGTATGCACTGATTACGTCAAGGGGGCCTTTGGGCGAATACGGTCTTCTGTTTAGCCTGTCCGGTATCGCAATCGGTCAGGTGATACTGGCGCTTCCCATTGTGGCGGCCCTGACCGCATCCACTGTGGAGAACATGGATGCAAAACTGCGGCTGACTCTGGTCAGTCTCGGCGCCGGAAAAAAGGATCTTCTGCTCACCTGCCTGTGGGAAGTCCGGTACGGTATTCTGGCGGCGGCGGTCACGGCGTACGGCCGTGTGATGACCGAGGTCGGTATCTCCATGATGGTCGGAGGCAATATCAAATGGCACACCCGGACCATTACCACAGCCATCGCCCTTGAAACCGGAAAAGGCATGTTTGCTAAAGGAATCGCCCTTGGTCTGGTGCTGATCACCATTGCATTTGCAGTAAATCTGTCGGTATCGTTTCTGAGGCGCAAATGAATCCGGAAACTCCTGTGTACCAGATGCATAACGTGGTTCACTCCTACAATGACACACGGGCCCTTGCCATCGACCGGATGAGTATCCCGGCCGGGTCTGTTACCGGGCTGATCGGCCCCAATGGAAGCGGAAAAAGCACTTTTCTAAAGCTGCTGGCTTTTGCGTTCAACCCGACGGAAGGGGAAATCCGTTTCAAGGGAAGGGGCGCACGCCCTTTTTCCAGAGAGGTTCGCTCCCGGGTGACCCTGTTGAGCCAGGAGCCGTATCTGCTCAAACGGAACGTATTCGACAACATTGCCTACGGGCTGAAGGTGAGAAAGGATACGGTCAGACTCGAGGAACGGGTGAAGAAAGCACTTGCCACGGTGGGGCTGCCGTACCATGAGTTCGCTTTCCGCAAATGGCACGAGCTTTCCGGCGGGGAAACCCAGCGGGTCGCCATGGCGGCCCGCCTGATTCTGGAGCCTGAAGTGCTTCTTTTGGATGAACCCACGGCAAGTGTTGATGTGGAAAGCGCCAAATTGATCCGGGATGCATCTTTAAAAGCGAGAGAACTTTTCGGAACCACCCTTGTGATATCAAGCCATGACTGGCACTGGCTCTATGAAATCTGCGACAATCTGTTTTACCTTTTCAAGGGGATGGTGTTCGCATCGGGCATGGAAAACATCCTTTCAGGACCATGGAAAAAAGAGGGGGCTGATCTGTATGCAAAGGAGATCGGACGGCAGGAAAAAATCTTGGTGAGCGCCCCGCCCGAAGGAAAATCCTATGCCCTGATCCCGGAAAAATCTCTTTGTGTGACTCCTTTGGAATCGGAAAGCGCCCCTTCCGGTTTTGACAATCGTCTTGAAGGCATCATCACCCGGATGCTTCTGCAGAAAAGCAGCATGGAGATCATCGCAAGCATCATGATCAGCGACCTGTTTTTTACCGTCCGGCTGTCCAAAGAAACGGTCCGCTCCCTTTCACTTTCCCCGGGGGAGCACGTGGTTATCGGTTTCCGGAAGGATTCTGTGAAATGGTTGTAGAAGTCCTGCAGATGCCGCATCTGCTGCAGTCAATTTCCGGGCAAGGGGGAGAGGTTTTGCCAAGCCCGGCTTTCCGGTATTCCTTTGCGAGAAACGCTTTGTCCACTCCCGTATCCACTATATCCCACGGCACTGCTTGATCCGGATCCCAGGGGTCATGAACAATCCGGCCGATGTAACCGCTGAACTCTTTTATCGTTTTGGGCCATCCCTGGAAAAGCACCTGTTCAATTATATCCGCCGTCCGCCTGTCCCCCTTTGACAGAAGGCAGTTCCGGCCGGCGGTTTTCAGGGATTCAAAGTTGACCTGAAGGTTGGGGATTTTTTTCAGCCCTTCCCGTATGATTTTCATCCGTTTGCGCAATTGTTCTTCCGGTCGGAATCCGCACCATTGGAACGGGGTGGCGGGTTTGGGAATAAACGGGTTTACACTGAGCGTTATGGTGCCGATTTTGCCTTTTTTCCGGGAAGCTTCGAGAAACGTCTGTCTGATTCGGCGGATCAGGGTGTTTATCTCATGCACATCTGATTCGGTTTCAAACGGCAATCCCACCATTATATACAGCTTGAGATTCATGATACCCGCATCAACCAGCATGGACACACAGTTGACAATCTGCTCTTCGGTGATGTTTTTGTTGATAATGTTTCTCATTCGCTGGGAGCCGGCTTCCGGTGCGATGGTGGCGGTCTTGACGTTTGTTTTTTCCAGGTTTTCAATGATTTGCGGTGTAAGAGTGTCTGCCCGGAAAGAAGAAAAAGAGAGGGTCAGGCCGTTTTCAGCCGCTTTGACAAAAAATTTATCAATGTCCGGATGATCGGAAACAGAGGGACTGACAAGGCCGATTTTATCGGTATGCCCTGCAGCCGTTTCCATGGCGCTGGTTACGGCGGAATCCGGGTATCGCCGGGGCGGCCGGTAAATAAAACCGGCACTGCAGAACCGGCATCCGTGTCTGCAGCCTCTTCCGGATTCGATGAGGAACGTGTTGGAAAAAGCGGTGTCTCCTGTGAGAATACAGGTGGTTGTGGACAAATCCGTCAGGTCGGCCGGTTGAAGGCGGATCTTTCGGGGGGCGGATACAGCTGCGGGCACAGGGATGCGGATGCCGTTGGCGTTTTCTTCGGACAGGTTGTAAAATTGAGGGACATAGGCGCACTGCAGATGTTGTGCAAGGGAATGCAGGCATTCCTCCCGGCTTGCCGCCTCTGCGAAAATTTCGAAAAGTCGGGAAAGGAACGGTTCCGCCTCTCCTAAAAGGAAACAGTCGATGAACGGTGCGATGGGCTCGGGGTTGAGAAAACAGGCAACTCCCCCTGCAACGACAAGAGGGTGGGATTGGTCTCTTTGCCGGGATCGCAGGGGGATGCCTGCACCTTGCAGGAGTGATGCAAGATGAATAAAATCGTTTTCAAATGACACGGAAAACAGAACAATATCGAAACTGCCCAGATCCGTTCGGGTTTCAAGGCTTTGTATCCGCTTTCCGCTGATCTTTCGATCCGGCAGAAAAGCCCGCTCGCACGATACACCGTCAACGCGGTTGGCGTACCTGTAAACGGTTTGAAACCCCAGGTTGGACATGCCGCTGTGGTAGGTGTTCGGATATACCAGACAGCATTTGGCAAGCCGGCCGGCCTGTTTGAAAAGCCCGCCCTTTTCCGTTATAATTCTGTCGGTATATCCGGATTCCGCCTTCTTCTTTCGCGCCTGTTTGGTCCGCGCCATTCAGCAGCTAATCTGCTTTCCTCCGTAAAAATGTGGGAATTTCAAGATCATCCCCGTCAAATGAATTCTTTTTGTAGGAGTTTGAAACGTCCTCTCCTACAGCTTTTTTCCGCTGAACCACCATTGGTTCTTCATAATCGTTCCAGTTTTGGAGCTCTTCTTCGGTTGGGTTTCTCATGTGCCCCCTTGTCATCCCCTGCTGCTTCTTCGGTGTCGGCTCGGATTCCCTCTTTTTCCGGGGTGCGGGTTCAAAATGGTGGATGTTGTCCTCCACCTGCTCTTCCTGGCCGATCCCCGTGGCAATTACCGTGATCCGCATTTCTTCACCCAGGTTGTCGTCAATGGTCTGCCCCCATATAATCTCGGCGTCGTCTCCCACTTCCTGGTGGATCCGGTCCGATGCTTCGGTCATTTCATCCAGGGTTAGATCACTGCTCGATGTAATGTTCATCAGAACGCCCTTGGCACCGGAAATGGAAATGTCCTCAAGCAGCGGATGGGAAATGGCCCGTTCCGCGGCCTCGATGGCCCGGTTTTCTCCGCTGGCGATACCGATGCCCATCAACGCCATTCCTGCCTTTCTCATCGTGGTCCTCACATCGGCAAAATC
>CAYFVA010000187.1:0-4899 GCA_964346265.1 uncultured Desulfobacterales bacterium | reverse complement strand
CCCTTGGCGCTCACCATTTCCGAACAAACGAGAGCGCAGCCGCATTCCTTGACGATCTTCCGGAACGGTACGTTGGTGATCCCGGCAAGGGGGGCGAGCACGGTCCGGCCGGAAAGTTCAAGTGTACCGATGTTCATGATCCGCCCCGCTTTGCCTTTATTTCCCTGTCGATCTGCGGATTGGCATAACAGAACAGGCAGTTGTGTAAACAGGGATGTTCGTCGTAGGAGCCGATATCCACGGAACGGGTGCACATGCAGCCCTGATCCGAACGCTGCCCCCGGTCCCGTCTTTTGTCGGGATTACCGCCGAACAGGGTTTCAAAGATCCCCCCGGATATACAGGCACTGGCCCGCACATGGGAATTTCCCTCAAGTTCCGTCAAAAGCGCCTTTTCACAACACAGCTCAAGCCCGATTCCCTTTTCTGCCAAAAGATCGGCCATACGCCGGATCACTCGCTTTCGGGTGTTAAGATCCGCATCCACAGGTTCCGGAACCGTCTCTCCCTTTTCCTTTAAACAGGAAAGCCTCCTTAATATTTTCCGGTATTGGTCCATGAAGCTGGTGATACATCGTTTCACACCTGCTGTATGAGCTGTATCGGCAATCTGCGGAAAATCGGAAAGATTGTTCTGAAGGTGCGATCCGTCAACCCGGTAAAAACAGACCGGGTCGAAACGCCAGGCCACGCAACTGCCCCCGAACCGTTCACACAAACGGGAAAGCTGTTCGAGTCTTTCTTCAAGCGGCGGTACATTCGGTTCCAGAAGATCGGACTCAGAGTTGAGGGAGAAATGAAAATAGAGGTGATACCCCGCCCGGATCAGGCGGTCCCCGATATCAGACCGGAGAAACGGCCTGAAATTTTTCGACCAGAATACAATGGTGTGTACGGCATCCGGGGAGGCATCCACGGTTCGTGTTTGCCCGTTGTACGGGTTCTTGACCTCGAAATAGCCTTTTTCGATGCCCTGCATGAACCAGGTAAGGTAAAAGGCGGGAATATCCGTTCTTCTGGATACGGATAAAACAGATTCAGCGTTCCGGGTCATCTTCGGATTTCATCTGTTTGAGCCGGTCAAAGGAGATGATCTCTGCATCCTCCCCTTCCTCCGGGGCCGAAGGCTCTTTTTCAGCATCTTGCCCTGCACCGCCCTCGAACGGAGCCTGGACAGGCACCGCTGCTTCCCCGGGGGATTCCACGCGCTCCAGCTTCATCTTTTTGCCCCCCATGAAAAACTCCTCTCCGTTAATATAATCATCCTTGAGGATCCAGGTGACCACCTGCAGCGGTACCTGGAGCATGAGCAGCTTGATGTGGTACCAGTCCTTTTTCGAATCCGCCTGTATATCCTCCACGCGCGCAAAAGATACCGGAGTGTCTTCCATATATATCAATACAATGTCGTTTTCCACCGTCATAAAGACCTCTTAAAAAATGTATTTACACCTATACCTGCATTCATATATCATACCTTGTTTCAGGAAACAAGAAACAGGAGGGAGGAGAGAGGAGACTGGAGACAGGATGACGGGAAAAGTGGAAAAAAAGTGGAAAGTATTTTTTCTGGTGGCATCAGCGGTTTTCATGTCCACGCTGGATTCGAGCATTGTCAACGTAGCCCTTCCCTTTATCATGAAAGATCTTCACACCCGGGTGGAGGTGATCCAATGGGTGGTGGTGATCTATCTTCTCACGGTCTCCTCTCTTCTTCTGACATTCGGCAGGCTCAGTGATATCAAGGGCAGAAAAATCATTTACCTCTGGGGATTTATGATCTTTACCGCGGGGTCCCTGCTCTGCAGCGCAGCCGGAACTCCGGCGTTCCTGATCGTTTCGCGCTCCATCCAGGGACTCGGCGCATCCATGCTCATGGCGTGCTCTCCGGCCCTTGTGGTGGATATTTTTGAGCCCGAAGAGAGGGGAAAAGCGCTGGGCATGATCGGGACGGTGGTAGCCGCCGGTCTCACTGCGGGTCCCATGGCCGGCGGTTTTCTCCTGGATCTTTTTTCCTGGCGGGCCATCTTCTACATCAACGTCCCCATCGGCACGGCCGCCACCATAGCCGGTTTTTACGTGCTCAAGGGGACGGGGGCGGAAAAAGGAACAGGGGAACCTTTGGACATAAAGGGCGGCCTTCTTCTGATCCTCTTTCTGGGACCCCTTTTGATGTATCTGACCCACATCCGGGACCGGGGCCCTGCCGATCCGGTTTCCCTTTGTTTTCTGGTCCTTTCGGCGGTCGCCTGCTTTTTTTTCGTCAGGGTGGAATCCCGGACCAAGTACCCGCTTTTCCACCCCGATCTTCTGAAAATCCGGCTGTTCACGTTCTCCATCATCTCCGCGGTCATTCTGTTCGCCTCCCTTTTTATTATTATTTTCATGATGCCGTTTTTCCTGACCCATCCTTATGGACTGAGCGCATCGTATACCGGCCTTGTGATGGTCACCCCGTTTGTGTTTCTTTTTTTTATCAGCCCGGCCGCAGGTGTCCTGTATGACCGAATCGGGTCCAGGGAGCTTTGCACGCTCGGTTCCGCCCTGCTCACACTCTCCCTTTGCTCTCTTGTTTTCATTACCCCGGACTCGCATTTTGCATCCATCCTGTGGCGACTGGCCCTTGCCGGGATCGGAACCGCTGTATTCATCTCCCCGAACAACACCTGCGCCATGACCTCGCCGCCGGTTTCCAAACGGGGCATCGCTTCCGGGGCTGTGGCAACGGCCCGGAACTTCGGGATGGTGGTCGGTGTCGCCGTGGCCGGCCTGGTCTTTTCCGGCACTTTTGCCTCGCTGACCGGAGGAACGACACTGGAACACTATACAAGCCGGCTGGAACCTTTTTTCATGACCGGATTCAGGCGGGCCATGCTGGCGGGAACCCTCATCGCCGCATCCGGAATCGTCTGTTCCTTTCTGAGGGGAAAAGACCGGCCCTGAACAACACAACAACCCGTATACCGGAGGTTCATTGAAAAATTCTCAAATTTCATACAAACTAAAACATGCCGGAACCAGTTCACAGACCGGATACTTCACCGTGGTCCCGGGGGAACAAATTGATTTTGACAAGGGCCTTGCCCTTTTGAAATCCAGACCTTTTGACAGTTTCCTGCACAAGTATCTGCTCGATTTTCTTTCAGATATGGACGAAGAGTCGATTCATCCGGTGTTTCGGAACGCAAAGGAGCAGTCCGACTGGTGCGCCTTATCCCTTTTTGCCGGACACGTCATCTCTCAAAAGGGCCCGTCCGGACTTACCGCATATTTTGATGATGAAGAGAGGGAAAAAATCAAACAGGCCTCTCCGCTGATTCATATCCGGAACGCGCTTCAGCCGAACCAGCGGCTTCACCGGCAATGGATCCGGATTTTCAGGGACAACATCACCGCACATGAGCCTCTGCCCGCGGTTGAAGAGGTTCAACTTCCCCTGATATGCGCGGGGGAATGCGGATACCAACCTCCGGACGGCCCTGCCCTGTCCGACCTTGCGCCCGGTTACCAGAAACAGACGGAGCCCGTGAAACCGGTTCCGTCGGAAACCACTGCGGAACATGCGCTTTCAGGGCTAAAAAAAGCCGGGATCAAACTCGGGCATGAAATGCGGCACCAGTCGAGCCTCTCCCCTTTCGGCCTTCTGAGGAAGTGGGAGTTCGGTGTGACGTCTTCCTGCGGCCGAAACCTGTACACCCTTTCCGGCGGGCAGACCAGCTACGGAAAAGGGCTTACCATGGAGGATGCCCGCGCCTCCCTGACCATGGAAATCGTTGAACGGTGTTCCGTATTTGCCGACATTTCAGCAAACGAAATCCCCGGATACCGAACCCCTTACCCGCTTTTTCATGCCCCGTACAGCGACCTTTCCACAGATACGCTCCATGCGGTCCACCCGGGAAAGCTGGCGCTGGAAGTTTCGTATGAGGACGAGCCCCTGTACTGGATCAAAGGGCATACTCCGGGCGAAACCGATGTAGAGGAAGCAATGGTTCCCGCCCAGAGTGTTTTTCTGTTCTCCAACCTTGATGAACCCGACCTTTTCTCCGGTCTCGGCTCCACTGGCATTGCTTCGGGCAACACCATGGAACAGGCCAAGATTGCCGCTTTACTGGAGATCTTCGAGCGCCACCAGGAAGCCGTCGTCCCCTTCAGGGAGAAGGACTGCTTCAAACTGGTGACAGGAAACGAAAATATCGGAGACCTTCTCCGGGCCTACAAATCCTTTGGAATCGACCTGGTATTCCAGGATCTGACCCCGAAAACCGGCATTCCCTGCTGCAAATGCTTTGTGACGGATCCGGACGGAAACATCCAAAAAGGAACGGCTGCAGCATTAAACGCGAGAAAAGCGATCCTGTCCGCAGTCATGGAAACCCCGCATCCGTTCCCCGAGGAGCGGCCCACCCGACCGGATGCGGCTGATCGGATCATGGTGGACTTTGACCTTCTGCCGAATTATTCCACCGGAGACTTCGGCAGGGACCTTGAAATGCTCGAAGAACTCCTGCTTTCCAACAATTTGCGGCCGTATTACGTGGATCTTACCCGCGACGACATCGGTATTCCCGTGGTAAAGGCCGTAATCGAAGGAATGGAAATTTTAGGTGATTTTGACGAATTTTCCAGGGTGCACCCGGAGCTGTTTTCCAATTTTCTGGACTTTGCCGGCACCCGGTAAAAAAGGGCCCGGTTTTCCCTTTAAAATCTTGACAAGGCACTGATAAAATCATACGGTTTTACCAGAACATATAATAACCCACATGATGCACAGCATCACAACAAATCAAGAAACTTGAACAAGGGAGCTTCTTGTTTCCAGTTTCAAGTCTCAAGTTTCTTGTAAAAGGAGGGGTGTCAAATGGGAAAAAAAATCGGAGTAGTTCTTTCCGGATGCGG
>CAYFVA010000186.1:0-4904 GCA_964346265.1 uncultured Desulfobacterales bacterium | reverse complement strand
AAAGGAGAATGGGATTGTCTGATATCAAAAAAGTGGTACTGGCGTATTCAGGGGGTCTGGATACGTCCGTGATTTTAAAATGGCTGATCGAAACCTACCAGTGTGAAGTGGTGACCTATACGGCGGACCTGGGCCAGGAAGAGGAGCTTGACGGCCTTGATAAAAAGGCGATGGCCACAGGAGCGGTGAATGCCTATGTGGAGGACCTGCGGGAAGAGTTCGTCCGGGATTACGTATTTCCGGCGTTCCGGGCCAATGCGGTTTACGAGGGCCAGTATCTTCTCGGCACCGCCATTGCCCGGCCTCTTATTGCCAAACGGCAGGTGGAGGTTGCTGAAAAAGAGGGCGCGGACACGGTGAGCCACGGGGCCACGGGAAAGGGCAACGACCAGGTCCGGTTCGAGCTCGGGTACTATGCGGTGAACCCGGAAATCAAAATCGTCTCCCCCTGGCGGGAATGGGACCTCAATTCCCGGACCCGGCTGATGGCGTTCGCGGAAAAACACGGCATAGAGGTACCCCAGACTCCTGACAAACCGTACTCCACCGACCGGAACATGCTCCATATCAGCTATGAGGGCGGGGTTCTCGAAGATCCCTGGGCCGAGGCCACAGACGACATGTACACCATGTCCGTGAAGCCGGAAGATGCGCCCGACTCCCCGGAAATTATTGAAATCACTTTTGAAAAAGGCGATCCCGTGGCCGTCAACGGACAGCCCCTGTCTCCTGCCGGGCTTTTAAAGGAACTCAACACCATTGCCGGCAGGAACGGCATCGGCCGGATCGATATCGTGGAAAACCGGTTTGTGGGGATGAAATCGAGAGGGGTGTATGAAACCCCCGGCGGAACGGTGCTGCGGGCCGCCCACATGAACATGGAATCCATTACCCTGGACCGGGAAGTGGCCCATATCCGGGATTCGTTGATTCCCAAGTATGCAGAACTCATCTACAACGGGTTCTGGTTCTCCCCGGAAATGGAAATGCTGCAGAACATGATCGACCACACCCAGAAGAACGTGTCCGGCCGGGTCAGGCTCAAGCTGTACAAGGGCGGATGCCACGTGCTTGCAAGGGAATCCGGCAACTCACTGTACGATGAAGCCTTTGCCACCTTCGAGGATGACGAGGTCTATTCCCAGAAGGATGCGGAAGGATTCATCAAGCTCAACGCACTCAGGATGCGGATCAAAGAGCTGTCCGCAAAAAGAGCGGGGCGGTAGCATGGCGGAAAAACTCTGGGGAGGCAGGTTCACCGAAAGTACAGACGAAATGGTGGAAAGGCTCAATGCCTCCATCCATTTTGACAAACGGCTCTACGCACAGGATATCGAAGGCAGCATCGCCCATCTCGAAATGCTGGCCTCTGAATCCATCATTTCCGAAGAAGAGTCTGCCGCCCTGAAAAAAGGGCTTTTACAGGTAAAAGAGAAAATCGAATCCGGCTCCATGGCGTATTCGGATGCGCTGGAAGATATTCACATGCACGTGGAAAACGAGCTTGGGAAAGAGTGCCCGGATATCTCCAGAAAGCTTCATACAGGCAGGAGCCGGAACGACCAGATCGCACTGGACGTGAGACTCTATCTCAAGGATGAAATCAGCGAAATTCTGGGGCTGTTTAAAAAGCTTCAAAAAGAGATCGCAAAACTGGCAAAGAGCAACCTTGACGTGGTAATGCCCGGATATACGCACATGCAGCGGGCCCAGCCGGTCCTGTTCGCCCATCACATGATGGCCTACTTCGAGATGTTCCAGCGGGATGTCCGGCGGATGGAAGACTGTCTGGAAAGAACCGACGCCATGCCCCTTGGCACGGCCGCCCTTGCCGGAACCACGTACCCGGTCAACCGGGAACTTGTGCGCAAGCTTCTCGGGTTTTCAAAAATGGCGGAAAACAGTATCGATGCGGTGTCAGACCGGGATTTCGTCATGGAATTCATATCAGGCGCTTCCATTGCCATGATTCATTTTTCCAGACTTTCCGAAGAACTGATTCTCTGGTCCACAAGCGAGTTCGATTTTATCCGTATCTCGGACGCCTTTACCACGGGCTCCAGCATCATGCCCCAGAAGAAAAACCCGGATGTGTCCGAACTTGTCAGGGGCAAAACCGGCCGGGTGGTGGGCAACCTCATGTCCATCATCACGTTGATGAAGTCTCTGCCCCTTGCCTACAACAAGGACATGCAGGAGGACAAGGAGCCGCTGTTCGACACGGCGGACACCCTGAAGGCCTGCATTGACATCTACACCCGCATGATCCCCCATATCACGGTGAAGCGGGAAAATATGTACAAGGCCTGCACTCAAGGATTCCTGAACGCAACCGAACTTGCCGACTACCTGGCCGTGAAAGGAATGCCGTTCCGGGATGCCCATTCCGCGGCAGGGAAAGCCGTGGCCCGGGCGGTGGAGAAAGGGTGTGAACTCCAGGATCTTTCCGTGGAAGAATTTCAACGGTTCAGCAGCCTTGTCGAAAAAGACATTTATGAATACCTCACGGTGGAGAGCATGATCCGCAGACGGATTTCCTACGGCGGCACCGGGTATGACAATGTACGGAACGCGGTTGAAAAAGCGCTTTCAAAGCTGGAAGAACAATGAAACGTGGGGTATGGATCAACGCATTTGTTGCAGGTTTTCTCTGCTTGTGCCTGGCTGCATCCGGCTGCGGAAAGAAAGGGCCGCCCCGGCCGCCGGAAGGCGATGAAATCGCCGCACCGGCACAGCTCACATACGAGATCAAAGAAGACATGGTCCACCTGAGGTGGAAACTTCCGGATGGTACCAATGTGGAGCAGGTTGAAATTTTCCGGGCCGAACAGTTCATGGCGGACTGCAAGGGGTGTCCGGTGAAGTTCGAGAGGATCGAAAAGGTTCCGGCCGATCAAACCTCGTTTGACAGTCCGGTTGAGACGGGTATGCGGTACTACTTCCGGGTCAGAGCGCTCGGGCCCGGGGACCTGAAAAGCGGATACTCCAACACGGTACGGTTTGAACACTGATTATGCCGAGCTTCAGCCCTGCATACATTTCCATGGGCTCCAATATCGGCGACCGGCAGGAGAATCTTCACCAGGCCGCGGATGCCTTGGCGCAATCCGGATCGATCCGTGTGGCAGCCGTCTCCCGGTTTTACATGACCGAACCCGTGGATTACACCGACCAGGACTGGTTCGTGAATGCGGTTTTGAAAATTGAAACGGATTTTGTGCCGCATGAGCTTCTTGCCTTTTTGAAAGGCATTGAGAAGAAAATGGGGCAACGCGAAAAATCCGTCCGGTTCGGCCCGAGGATCATCGATCTGGATATTGTGTATTATGCAGACAAGGTGCTGAAAGATGAAAGGCTCGAGATACCCCACCCGAGGATGCAAAAAAGGTATTTTGTATTACAGCCGCTTTATGATATAGACAGGGATATTTTGCACCCGGTTTTCAAAAAAACACCGGGTGAACTTTTGCGTGAAATGAAGGATAAAGAGAATCAGAAAATACTACCGTTGAGGGAGGAATGAATTGAAGTTTTTTATAGATACCGCAAACATTGAAGAGATAAAGGACGCCAACAACATGGGAATGGTGGACGGGGTGACAACCAACCCGTCCCTGATCGCCAGGGAAGAGGGAGAGTTCCTTGATATCATCAAAGAGATTACCGGCATCGTCAAGGGACCGGTGAGTGCCGAGGTGATCAGCCTGGATTATGAGGGCATGGTAGGTGAGGCGCGGGAGCTTTCCAAAATCAGCGACAACATTGCGGTAAAGATCCCCATGACAATGGAAGGATTGAAAGCGGTAAAGACCCTTTCCAAAGAAGGAATCCAGACCAACGTCACCCTTGTGTTTTCCGCGCTTCAGGCGCTTATGGCTGCCAAGGCGGGAGCATCATACGTAAGTCCGTTTGTGGGAAGGCTGGATGACCTTGCGGAAAACGGGATGGACCTTGTGGAGGATATCGTCGAGATTTACCAGAATTACGGGTACAGCACAGAGGTGATCGTGGCAAGTGTGAGAAACGCTCTTCATGTGAAGACCTCGGCCATGATCGGTGCGGATATCGCCACTATTCCCTACAAAGTACTGAACAAGCTTGCCTCCCACCACATGACGGACAAAGGCATTGATGCGTTCATGAAAGACTGGGAGAAAAAGGCGTAATCCGGAATCGTTTTTTTGGGTTTGTAACGGAATACAGAACAGGAACGCAAAATCATGTCTATTCCAAAAAAGATCAAGGAAGCGGCACTCAATCCCAATTTCATGACCGTATCCAGGGTTCTTGCCGTTCCGGTGCTGATCGTGCTGCTCATGTTTGAAACAAGGATCACCACTTTTCTGGCGGCTCTCTTGTTTTCAGCAGCGTCCATCACCGACTATCTTGACGGGTACATCGCCAGAAAGTACGAGCTTGTGTCCACCCTGGGCAAAATGCTTGACCCGCTGGCGGATAAACTGCTGATTTCCACAGCTTTTGTCATGTTGGTGGAGCTTGGATTCATGCCCGGATGGATCGCCTGTGTGATCATCGGAAGGGAGCTTGCCGTGACCGGACTGAGGAGTATCATGGTGGAACACGGAGAGGATGTGGCTGCCAGCATGCTCGGCAAGCTCAAGACAGGCTTCCAGATCGCCTCGGTTATTCCGCTGCTCCTTCATTACAGCTATCTGGGCATTAATTTTGCCGCCATCGGCACCGTATTGCTGTATGGCGCCCTGATTTTCACCCTCTGGTCCGGTGTGGATTACTTTGTAAGATCCAAAAAAATTCTGGGATTTTAATTTTTCATATTGACAAAGAAGCCTTGAGCATATATACATTGTGCTTGTTTGTTCGGACTGAACGAGCGGGAATAACTCAGTGGTAGAGTGCGACCTTGCCAAGGTCGAAGTCGCGGG
>CAYFVA010000185.1:0-4920 GCA_964346265.1 uncultured Desulfobacterales bacterium | reverse complement strand
CACGGCACAGGCAAGACAACGGCTGCATATAAAAGGGCGGTTGAATTGAAGCGCTGCTATCCTGGCAAGTCGGTTCACGCTCTGGTGGATCAGGAGGCGTTCTGTCCGTATTCGATCAATGGCGATACCTCACCGGCGGCTCAGCTCTGGATCTTCTCCAGTATCCTCAACCTGGAGCTTTCCCTGATGAACCGGTTTGACGTGATCGTGTCCGACAGGACCGCCGTGGATGCCGTGGCGTATACATACGTGGCCGGGTTTGAATCCCTGGCAACGGACATGCTTACCCTTGCAGGCCGACATATGCAGATCTATGAGCGGATCACCGTCAGGAAAATCGTGCATAACGAGTTTTGCCACCATGACGGCATCCGGGATGCAGCGGACCGTTCTTTTCGGCAACAGGTGGAGGATACCCTGCTGCAGATGTACGACAGTCTAGTTGATTCCGGGGCATTGTCGTCGGAGGCGCTTTCTTATGAATAGTGGCTTTCCTCCTACAAAAAACCGCCCGCCGGAGCTGGCCCTTGGTGAATCCGGCCTTCTCACAAATCACCTGAATCCGAATATCACAACCATAAAAGGGGCGCACTCCCTGCGCCCCGAAAGGAGTGTCAAATGACACAGATCAACTGGGACGCAAGCACAGAAGACATCATGACTATTGAAAAAATCGCTGACCGTGCGGAAAAGCTTACTTTAGTAAAGGATCGTCTTAATCTGACAATGGATATCACTGCATGCCACTTAAACGGCTGCCCGTTGAAACTTGAAAAACTTTTGTCTGCAGATGACTTTAATTTTCTTCATGATCTCTATGGCATTTCAAATAATCTGGATCGCACCACAGGCAAACTGAAGAATTGTTTTGTACCCAGGTGCAGTGCATAAAACAAATGTCAAAAGGGGCGCAGTATTTGCGCCCCGAAAGGAGGCTCCTTTGTCCCTTGAACAATCCGACAAAGACAAACTCAAAAGCTTTCTATCCGGTGCTGCTGAATTCACCGGCGCGGCCCTGATTCTTTTCATGTTCTGGCTGCTGATCCTGCTCGGCCATGCAATGGGATGGAGCTGACGCCATGACGATCTTTGTCCTTTGCCATGGTGGAGTTTTACAGGGGCCGGCTGCCGCTCCGTTCCCCCGCGCCCCCTTTTATATGCATGCCGGCCAAAGTCCAAAAGGCCCCGGGGCGAACCTCGCCGGACTACGGGTCCTTCTGATGGACTGCTTTACACGGGTAAGCCAATCCGCGAAAAATGGCTCTATAAAAAATCGAAAATGGGAGGGAAATGGGAAACGGTTATGTGCAGGACGGTTATCAACCAGGGCTCAAGGCGGCGGACCGGAGGATGATTTGAGCGTGTTGGTTGTTTGACGGCTCTGCCTTGAATGAATGACCAGGCATGGTGAAATAATGAGGAGTGAAATGGGTGATGTCGTAAACATAAAACAAAAGGTTGAATCCAGAGTGGATGAGGAAAAAGAAAAACACGGTGGCGGCGGGGGCAGCGGAGAGCTGGAGCCCAAGTTCGTGCAGCAGTGTCTGAATGAAAACGAGCTGGGGGATGGCAAACTTTTCAAGCTGTTGAACCGCGGCCGGTTTGTGTTTAACAAGGCAGCGGATTGCTGGATGGTCTGGGCCGGGCATCACTGGGATATCGATATTCTGAACCAGGCGGCCGCAACCGTTGAAGGAGTAGCTGCTGTTTATCAGCAGGAGGCAAAACGCATATCAAAGGAAATGCGGGAGCTGGACGAAGACGACCCGAACATCAAGCGTCTCGAGGCTCTGCGCAAACAACTAAACCGACGGATTAGCGATCTGAGGTCTATTAGCCGCCGTCAAAACTGCTTGGCCTGGGCCCATACCAGTGTGGATCCACTGGCCATAAAAGGAGATGAAATGGACGCAAAACCCTGGAAGCTTCCCTGTAAAAATGGAGTGATCAATCTTGTAACCGGTGAGCTGGAAGACGGCAAGCCGGAAGACTTTCTTTTAAAATCGAGCCCGGTGGAGTGGCAGGGAATCGACGCTCTCTGTCCGACCTGGGATAAAACGCTCATGGAGATCTTCCAGGGCAATGAAAACCTAGTGAATTTCCTTCAAAGGCTGTTCGGATATGCGCTTGTCGGGGAAGTCATCGAAAGCGTTCTGGTGGTCATGTCCGGCCGGGGCCGGAACGGAAAATCCATGATCGTGGAGACAATATCTGAGATACTCGGGCCCCTCGCCGCGTCCATCCGCCCTGAAATGTTGCTTGATCAGTTCAGGATGTCCAGCAGCTCGGGACCTACTCCGGACATTATGGCGCTGCGCGGGATCCGGACCGCCTTTGCTTCGGAGACGGACGAAAACTGCAAAATCTCCCCGTCCCGGGTGAAGTGGCTGACCGGGAACGACACCATCACCGGCCGGAACCCCCATGACAAACACGAGGTCCATTTCCGTCCGAGCCACACTCTTTTTCTCCTGACCAACCATAAACCCCATGCGCCTGCAGATGATTTCGCCTTCTGGGAGCGCATGGTGCTGATTCCGTTCGAGCTCTCCTTTGTGAACCGGGAGCCCCAGGAGCCCAACGAGATCAAGGCCGACCGGAATCTGCCTGCCAAGCTGAAAAAGGAGCTGCCGGGGATTCTTGCCTGGATGGTGAGAGGGTGTTTGATTTGGCAGAATGAAGGGGGGCTGGCGCCGCCGCCGGCTGTAAAAGAGGCGGTAAAGGAGTACAAGCGGGACGAGGACATTATTCAGGATTTTATAGACGAATGCTGCATTGTGGATCCGGACACCCACGTGGGCGCAACGGCCGTGTACGAAGTGTTCGAAGCCTGGTGGAAAAAGAATGTGTCGAACCGTGTGCCCAAACAGAAGAGGTTCGGATCTTTGTTCGGTAAGCGGTTTGAGAAGAGGAAGGAGGGCTCGGTCAAGTATTTCGGCGTCGGCCTGCTCGATGATTTGTCGGATGTGTACGATTAACGCGGGTTTGGACGGTTTGGACGGTTGAAAACAATCGTCCGGACAAAAGAAAAAAGATAACCTTTTAAAAACATTGAATATTTACAGGGGGAGTGGAAGGTTTGGACGTTTGGACGATAATCACAACAATTCTTAGAAAACTTTTTTATATTTTTATTTTTTCTTTTTCTGTAAAAAAAGGTCCAACCGTCCAAAGAAAAGAAAATATATATAAAAAATCAGTAAGTTATAAAAAAAGACCTTTTAAAAACGTCCGTCCGTATCGTCCAAAAGGTCCAAAGGTGTTTTACCTGGTGACGGGCGAAGGAGGTGCTGCATGAATGTCCTGGAAGTGACAGGCGATAGTCTGAAGAAAATCGGGTCCGCCCGAGGTTCTGCCGAGTATGCAGGACCGTGCCCAGGGTGTGGCGGTACGGACCGTTTTCGTGTTTGGCCGGAAAAACGAGAGGGGGAGGGGTCGTACTGGTGCAGAGGCTGCGGAAAAACCGGGGATCTGGTCCAATTTTTTGTGGATTTCCAGGGGATGAAGTACAGTGACGCGTTCCGTGCTGCAGGCCGTGAGCCTCTGAAAGGGCAATCCAGCGAGTTCTATTACCGCAGGGCTGCGGATCGGGCGGTGGCCGGTGATATGATTCAGGGAGCGACAACCCCGGAGGAAAACCTGCGCTCCCATGATTCGCCTGTGGAAACGTGGCGGTTAAAAGCCCGGATTCTTGTGGACTGGGCGCATAAGCAGCTTTTAAATAACACAGAGGTCCTCGGGTGGCTGAAAAGTCGCGGTATCGGCATCTATGAAGTCAAGACGTTTTCCCTTGGATGGCTGCCAGGGGAAAACGGAAAGGGGTGCTCGTTCCGGCCCAGGGAGTCCTGGGGGCTTCCGACCGTGCAAAAAGACAGCGGGAAAAGGAAAATGCTCTGGATTCCAAGGGGGCTTGTTATCCCCATGATCACCACCAACGGAGTCGAGCGCGTGCGGATCCGCCGCCCGGACGACGACATCCGGACTGAAAAAGACATTCGGTATTACACGTTGCCCGGGTCCAACATGGCGCCGCTGGTGGTAGACAACGGGAAAAAAGCCTGGGTAGTGGTGGAATCCGACCTGGACTGTATTCTGGTTTCCGGTGTCGCCGGGGCTGTAACTAACGCGGCCGCCCTGGGGACCGTTTCAGCCAAACCGGACCCTGAGACTTTCGGCCGGATGCAGTCGGCAGTCAGGACGCTGGTGGCGCTGGACAGCGACGACGCAGGGGCAAAGGCGTTCGAGTGGTGGGCCGAGCACATGGAGAACGCCCGGCGGTGGCCGGTACCGGAGGGCAAGGATCCGGGAGAGGCTTACCAGGCCGGAGTGGATATTCTGGCCTGGGTGATGGAAGGATTTCCGCCGGCGCTGACGATCCAGTATCAATCCCCGGCTGCCGCAAAAAGCCGGCCTGCGAATTCGGATCCGTCCGGGCCGAAGACAGGGGACGGAGCGGAAAAACAGGAAGCGGTACCGGAATCCGTCGGCACCGGGGAAGCGGCCCGCACCGCCCCGCAGCTCGAGAAGAAACGCGGCGTCCTGGATGAGGTGGCGGACATCCTGCGGCAGTGGCCGGTGAAGATCAGCACGGAATCCTGCGTACCCCGCCTGATTTATACGGACGGATTCACGGACGAGGCCGCAAAAAACAGGCTGCATCAGCTTGTATGTTTCAACAATATAGTGCTCGATTACCTGTACGCGCACCATGCCACCATGATCCATCGGGGAAATTTTAACGCGATCCGGTCAGGAGGGAAAGGAGTCAAGGCATGAGAGAAAAGAGAGTACACATGAAAGACCTGGACCGGTGCCTGATATGCGGCGCCTTCATAGGCAAGGGAAATGACCCCGCCATATGCGGGAGACGGAAGTGCGGATCCAGCTACCGGGTTGAATGCGAGTTCAACAAATCCGTGC
>CAYFVA010000184.1:0-4930 GCA_964346265.1 uncultured Desulfobacterales bacterium | reverse complement strand
TTCCTTGCTTTTTACCGGACTCGGCCCCAATCCTTTGATTTGTTCGGTCATCTCTCTTGCGATTTCTGCGAATCTCAGACCCATGGATGACGACATATTGAACATTTCCACCCTTTCAGGCTCCATGGAAATGCTTTTCAGGATCTCTTTGACATATTCAACCCTCTTTCTCGTTCTAATGTTGCCGTTCACATAGTGGCATTCCCCTTCCAGGCATCCTGCCACATAGACGCCGTCCGAACCGTTTTCAAGGGCGTTCAGAATATGGATCACATCCACCCGTCCGGTACACGGCACCTGGACGATTTTCACTTCACTCGGATAGGAAAGCCTCATGGAACCTGCCAGGTCCCCTGCAGCATACGCTCAATACTGACAGCAGAAGGCAACGATTTCCGGCTTGAAATTTTCCGTCATCTCTCTTTCTCCTTTTAATTTTCCATCACTTCAAACAACGCATTGGTTTTCGCCATAATCTGGTCATCCGTAAAATGGTTCAGTTGTATAACTTTTGCCGGACATTCGGCCACACATACCCCGCATCCGTGACATTCAGCCGGATCAATCACTGCATACCCCTCCGGATGCATTTTCGGAATCCCATACGGACAGGTCCGGACACAGGTCAGGCAGGACGCACACCGCAATCTGTCCACCTCAGCGACCACTCCGCCCACCTGAACGGAATCTTTGGAAAGCATTGTCATGGCCCTTGACACCGCCGCTCTTGCCTGGGAGATGCTCTCCTCCACAGGTTTGGGATAATGGGCGAGACCTGCGACAAAAACCCCGTCTCCTGCTGATTCCACAGGACGCAGCTTGGCATGCGCCTCCATCAGAAACCCGTCTTCATTTACCGGGATTTTGAATTTCTCGAAAAGACCATGGTTTTCGTTGGGAACAACCCCGGATGCAAGTACAAGAAGATCCGGATGTATACAAATCTTCATCTTGAGAACATGGTCCATGGTTTCCAACTCAAGCTTTCCATCCGGACTCTGGGAAACCGATGGCGGATTGTCCGGTTCATACCGGATAAACAGCACCCCTTTTTCTCTTGCCTCTTTGTAAAGGCTCTCCCTGAATCCGTAGGAGCGTATGTCCCGGTAAAGAATATACACCTTTGTTTTCGGGTTGAGGTCCTTGAACTTGACGGCACTTTTCAGGCTGTGGGTACAGCAGATTTTTGAACAGTACGGATGTTCATTGTCCCTTGACTCCACGCACTGGATAAAGGCCACCGATTCCGCCTGATCAATTCGTTCGTCTTCAAGGATAAACGCTTTGTCCATATCCAGATGGGTCAGCACGTTTTGGTTTTGCCCGTACAGGTATTGTGCGGGTTTGTGCTCCCTTCCGCCGGTGGCCATGAGCACGGCCCCATGCTCGACCCTCTCCTCTTCTCCTGTTTTGCCGTTTTTCAACGTTGTAATGAACTGGCCCACCGTCCCTGTGGTGCTGCTCACTGTGGTATCAAGATACAGATCAATCCACTGGTTCTCTTCAACCCTCCGGATAAGAGATTCAAGATAGGGTTTGATCGAATCTCCTTTCCATGTGGCGATCAGGCTGGATGCAACACCCCCGAGGGTACTCTCCTTTTCCACCAGAAATGCACGAACCCCCTGATCAGCAAAAGAAAGAGCCGCTTCGAGCCCTGACACCCCGCCGCCCACCACAAGGGCCGCTTTTTTGATAAAAAGATCCACCTGGTGAAGCGGTTCAAGGTGTGCCACCTTTGCCACCGCCATTCGGACCAGGTCTTTTGCCTTTTCCGTGGCGGCTTCAGGATCGTTCATGTGGACCCATGTATTCTGGTCCCGGATGTTGGCCATTTCAAAAAGATACCGGTTGAGCCCTGCCTCCCGTATGGTTTCCTGGAAAAGAGGCTCATGGGTTCTCGGTGAACAGGAGGCCACCACCACCCGATTAATCCCTTTTTCAACGATCACCTCCCTGAGATGATCCTGGGAATCCTGGGAACAGGTGAACAGGTTGTCCTCCACATGGACGACTTTTTCAAGATTCGCTGCATAATCCCGAACCGCGGGCACATCAGCAATTCCTCCGATATTGATGCCGCAATTGCATACAAACACACCGATCCTGGGCCCCATCTCTGAAAAATCCTGTTCCTCAGGCAGATCTTTTGTCCTTGTAAGAGTCCATCTTTGGGATGCAAGAACGTTGGATGCCTGTTCCGCAGCAGCAGAGGCTTCCATTACCGAACCGGGAATATCTTTGGGCTCCAGGAATGTACCGCAGACATAGATTCCCTCCCGGCTCGCAGCCACAGGCGAAAGATTGCCTGTTTCGGCGAACCGGTCACTGTTGAGTTCAATACCGGTTTTTCGGGCGAGTTCAACAGCGCTTTTTGAGGGTGACATCCCAACGGAAAGAACCACCATGTCGAACATCTCTTCTACTTTTGATCCCTGTTCACTTGCGTACTCGATCTTCAAGCCGCCGCCCGGCACCGGGGTTACCGTATGGATCCTGGATCTTACAAACCGCACCCCGCTTTCATCCTCCGCCCGGATGGCGTACTTGTCGAATTCCTTTCCATGGGTTCTCATATCCATGAAGAATATAACGGTATCCAGACTCTTTTCGCTGTGTTCCTTGGAGATTACCGCCTGTTTGCAGGCATACATACAGCATACCCCGGAACAGTAACTATGATCACACTGATTGATATCCCGGGAACCGACACACTGCAGCCAGGCGATTTTCCGGGGCTCTTTTCCGTCGGAAGGCTTGACCAGGTGTCCCTGGTACGGCCCTGATGCGGACAACAGGCGCTCAAACTCAATACTGGTTACCACGTCCGGATGATTTGCGTAATTGTATGTATCATATTGGGAGGGATCAAACGGAGAAAAACCAGGGGCAAGGATGATCGCCCCTACATCCAGATCCACGGTTTCCCGTTCCATGGAATGATCCACCGCTTCTGCCAGACAGGCATTGACACACTCCATGCATTCCGAACAGTACCCGCAGTTGAGACACCGTTCCGCTTCCATTCGGCCGGCCTCTTCGTCCAGTCCCTGCTCCACCTCTGCAAAATTATTCTTTCTTTTTTCGACTGCAATTTTGGGATTTTCCGCTCTTTCTTTTCTGTCAGAATCCTCTGGAATGTCGGGGTACTCAAACTGATCCGCCTTTGGATTTTGTCTTCCGGTGGCCATGTCCCGCCCCTCAAGATACCTGGATATGGATTCGGCAGCCTCCATGCCGCAAGCCACGGCCTCGATTGCGGTAGCCGGGCCGGTCTTGAGATCGCCGCCTGCAAAAACGCCTTTGATACCTGTCTCAAAGGTGATCTCATCGGTTTCAACCGTGCCGTTTCCAGCCATTTCAATCCCTTGGACATGTTCGATAAAAGACAGATCAGGCTTCTGTCCTATGGCCTGAATCACCTGGTCGGTCCGGATATCGAATTCAGATCCCTCAATGGGGACAGGCCGTCTTCTCCCGGATTTATCAGGTTCGGTGAGCTCCATTTTCAAAAGGGTCATTCCGGAGACTCTGCCGTTCTTTCCGTTGATCCGTACAGGTGCGGAAAGGAAAGCAAATTCGATTCCCTCTTCCAGGGCCGCCTCGACTTCCTCCTCCCATGCCGGCATTTCTTCGCTTGTACGCCTGTAGTAAACGGTCACGGTCTCCGCCCCGAGCCTGACCGCGCTTCTGGCCACATCAATCGCAACATTGCCGCCTCCGATTATTGCCACATCTTTTCCAGTGGAAACGGTTCCTGCAAGGTTCATCTCACGCAGGTAATCAACCCCCTGGACTACTCCCTGCAGCTCTTCTCCGGAAATATTGAGAAAAGCCCCTTTGTGTGCGCCCATGGCAAGGTAGACTGCATCATACCCGTTCCCGAGAAGGCTTTCTACCGTACCATCCCTGCCGATGGGAGAATCGAGCCTGATTTCAACCCCCAGATTGGTGATCACTTCGATCTCCCTGTCCAGGACTTCTGCCGGAAGACGATGCTCTGGAATCCCGACCCGCAGCATTCCCCCGGCCCGGGGCAGGGCTTCGAAAATGGTCACTTCCACGCCTTTTCTTGCCAGATGGTACGCCGCAGAGAGTCCGGCAGGTCCGGACCCGGCTATTGCGACTCTCTTCCCGGTCTTCTCCATACATTCAATATCAAGCTTTCTCGGATCAAACCGGTCAGCGGCAAGTCTCTTCAAGTCCCGGATCGCCACGGGATCATCCACCTCTTTTCTCCTGCACGCGGTCTCGCATTCATGGGGGCATATTCTCCCGAGGACCCCGGGCAGGGGCAGCTGCTCCATGATAATCCTCAGTGCCTGTTCGTATTTTCCCTCCTTGACCATCTGGACGTATCCCTGCACATTAAGGCCGGCAGGGCAGGTGATTTTACAAGGGGCCCTGTCCCCCTTCTCTATGGCGTATGCACTCGGCATGGCCTGGGGATAGAGTTTAAATGCCGCCTTTTTGCTGCCAAGCCCCTCGTCGAAAGCGTCAGGCAGCTCAACCGGGCAGACTTTTGCGCACTCCCCGCATGCGGTGCATTTTTCAATGTCCACATATCTGGGACTTTTTTTCACCTGTACGGTAAAATTGCCGGCCTCTCCTGAAACGTCTTCTATATCCGACATGGTCAAAAGTTCGATATTCAGGTGACGTCCGGCTTCAACCAGTTTCGGGGAAATGATGCACATGGAACAGTCATTGGTGGGAAACGTTTTGTCCAGCTGGGCCATGACTCCGCCGATGGCTGACCGGTTTTCCAAAAGGTATACAACGTATCCCGAGTCTGCAAGATCAAGGGATGCCTGGATGCCGGAGATGCCTGCTCCTGCTACCAGAACGGCCCCTGTTTTTATTTCACTCATACTGGTACCTCCTTTTACATTCCGACACCGGCAAGATCCGGGCCCAGGTAGGTTCGTTC